>JAYSUZ010000100.1:0-9610 GCA_043718845.1 Cytophagales bacterium | reverse complement strand
CCACGCTACAATTGTAGCGTGGCTTTTTTATTTGAATTCAAGTTTTATTCCCTTTTGATAAATTTAAGTGTTTGTTGATTTTCTAACGTATCAATTATTTTTATATAATAAATTTCCGCTTTAAGATTTCTAATATCAATCGTGGCAGAAGCTTCTTTAATTAGTTCGTTTTGATAAACGGTAACGCCAAGGCTGTTTAAAATAGTCATGGAAGTGATAGGCTGAATACTTTCTATATATAACGTTTCTTGTGCTGGGTTTGGGGATATTTTTAGGGAGCCAACGGATAGCGTATACTCAGTAGAAGTGCTACTGTATTTATGCGTTTGGATCGTATCGTAATAAATACAATCGGTAGATAAAGCGAAGTACGTTATGCTAAAGTTTTCTTTGTCTACTGCACCCATAGAATCTATCCATTGATTTGTAGTGCTGTTGAAATAATATTCTACCGAGTCAGGGATTGCAATTCTGTAGGCATTACTTGAATAATAATAATTGACACCGCTCCATTCAATCATGGGGTAATCACTTACCGACTCAAAGAAAATAGAGTCTGCCGTGAAGGTTATGATTGGTTTTGGAACACCGCCTTCGTCTATTACACCGTTGCAATTATCGTCGATACCGTTGCCACATATTTCACTATTTTGGGGACTAATATATATATTATGGTCATCGCAATCAACTACCATGTTGAGCGTGTCGGGCTGTATTGGTAGGCATTGGAGATAGTACTCGTAGCCTGGATAGCCATCTTTATCAGCGTCTATGTATATTTTTTTCAGCGCTCCGATAGTGATGTCAAATCCATTATCCGTACTCACCAAGTAGGGGTCAGAGGCATAGGCACGCATGCGATAGCGATTACTAGGGGTAATAGTGTTTGGCAGTTCAAAGTGAAACGTATCGGCACTGAAGGCCTCCAGTGTATCTAGGTTTGTAAAACTTGTAAACGTGCCGTTAGGAGCGGACAGTTGAAGAATGAATTTATTGCCAGGATTACAGGAACCAGAGCCTGTTGTGATGGATACAGCAATCGGCTCATTGAAACAGATGAAATCTTTATCGGTAACGATACCTAATTTTAAGCAGGTAGACATGAAATCCCAGCCGCTGTTGTTGTTGATGTCTGAGCTGTTTGGGCCGGCTATAAATTGTGCACCACCTTGAACGGTAAGGTCTTCAAGGTATAAATAGTCAAAACATACCGTGCCACTATTTTTAGTAAGATGGATAGTAGAACCGTTTGTTAAGGAGTTTAAGAAAATAGGAAATCCTGGAAAGCCTACCGCGTCTATATCGCCTGTAAACGTTTGGTCGTTGGCGAAGGATACTGTTCGGCCTGGTACTACTTTAAAATTCCCAAATGTATTTGAACCCGTTATTTTAGTGACAACACTAGAGGTAGTAAAGGTATTTATGGTACAATTGGCGCTGTTGAAATAGTCTGTTTTTCCATTTACGAAATTTATCTCATTGTAAAGTGTAGGATTTCCAGAAGAGTAAAAATAGCTTGAGATTGGATAGCCCGAGTAATATCCAATCAGGTTAATTTTTGATTGATTGGTATTAAAATGAGAGAGCCCCGTGCTCTTATTTTCTAGCCGAAATTCAGATTGGGGATATAATGCGCTAGCCGAAACATTAATGGTGGTAGAGTCGATAGTTAGCATTAAATTATTATCAAGGTTTATGTTTATTGAACTTACATTTACCGTTTTTTTACTAAGTGAAATTTCGCCATATTGAATATCGAGCCTATTTGCTGTTAGGTTGTCTTTTAAGGTATACCCTCCATTAATGGTATTGAACATCAACGATGGTATTAAGGTGCCGTTTGTTATAAGTTCTTCTCCTTTGTTTTTAGAAACAAGCAGGATGATTAGCCCTTGAAATGTACTATAATTATTTTTGCTAAAATAAGCAGATCCAGATATAAACATATTGCCAACTATATAATTAGAACTCACAAATCTTACGTGTTTCGTTAAAAGAGATGCGTTAAATGTATCGCATCGCACATCATTAATATCTAAGATTACATCATTGTTTGTTTCCGTAGTAAAAGAGTTTTGATCAAAGTTCACATTATTGAAGGAGGTTGGATAGCCACAGTCTATTGGGGTTCCTCCGCTCGTTGAAGACCAATGGTTGTGGTCCGTCCAATTTCCTGTTCCTCCAATCCAGTAAAGCGCTCCAGAGATAAGCGGTGCAAGCGACCATCCGGTATTTCCACCCAAATCCAGCGACGAAGCAGCGAAAAAGGAAGCGCCTCCGCTTGCAGAAGAATTTATAAGAGAAACGTACTCTACATTAATTGTACCTGAACTCTTAACAAAGGAATGATTGAGAAAAGGAATAAGTTTGTTGCAGGTGCCAAAACATTTTATACCTCCAAGTAGGGTTATTCTACCACCTGAAATTCTAGCCTTTTCATAATACAAAACACTATCTGCCGTAAAATCATTTGTTAATCTAAAGTGCCCATTTAACGACAATTTAGTTACCGAACATTTGTTAAAGTCAAGCAACATATCAAAGTCATAGCTATTCGTACAGTTTACAATATTTAATAAGCCCGTGTAAGGCGCCTTTATTGTTCTACAATTAATAATAGAGTTGGTCGAAATGGACAATGTTTTATTCGGTGAAAAGGTTAGTTCGGTTACGTTAAGATTTGAATTTGAATAGTCTATCCATCCGATAGATTGGTTCATAACATCTGCTGTAAGTGTATACCCTTCTGTGAAAAATTTTCCTCCAGTAAGTACGATTGTGCTGCTGTTTAAATCATCCAACAAATGCACTTCTCCTGGTCCTTTTACACTTATGGATTGGAAGTGATAGTTGACTGACTTTATGGTTTCGATAGCGCTGGATTGCATAGAAAGTGCGCTGGGGAAATAACTATTTTCAAGATAGGAGGTCATCGTTATAGATCCTGTGGCAAAAGCTTTAGTGTTGGTATAAAGATAAGACGCCGCTCTAAAAAAAACGGTTATATCAGTACCCGACCAATCCATAGAATGAAAAAATATTTCTTGGTATTTCTGATCCAATAAGACTTTGCTGTTGGCAACATTGAAAGAAGCGGCGTCCATCACTACGTTGTTTACCGGACTTGGTATACAGCCACAACTACTACCACCACTGGAGTAGGACCAGTGCGCCGGATCGCGCCAATTTCCTGAATCTCCAATCCAAAACATGTCTTGTGAAGGTAGACTTGTAAACGTCCAGCCAACATTTCCACCTAGGTCGGTTCCTTGACAGGTTGATGCCGGCCCGGAAGAATAGACTTTTATATTGTTAAGGATGGTATAAATTAAGTTAACTCCATTGGGGGAATACAAATCGAGTGTATTGGAATTTCTAATATAAAGATAGTTGCTACAACTGTTTCCTGTTTGTGTCAATGTCATAATGTTTAAAGAAGACATACCTTTAAAAGAAATTGAATTTACACTATCAATCACTAAATGATTTATAGTGTACGTTTGATTTAAAATTATCGCAGACTTAGAGGCGTAAAAATAAGTTAGGTAAACAGAAATTGTCACTTCTACCAAATCACAGTATGAAATTAAAGAATCTACCGTATTACTAGAGGTTACAGAAACATTAGAGGCTAGTGCGGCACAATAAATTTTGCCTATTGCTCTTTGGCTGTTAATTCTAGGAAAACCGGCGGAAAGCAATCGTACTTGTTTTATTTTTGAAGTAGAATAACCAGAAACGGTAAGCCAAGCATTTCCTCCTACCAGAGAAAAAGTCGCTTGCGTTGCATCCATGGAAAGGTTACTTCCTCCTATTCTTATTGTATTGCTGATAAGGTCTGATTTGCCTAATAAAAGTGTTCTAAGGGTATTAGAATTGGATTCAAAGTGAAGGCTGCGTATGATTTTGTCGTTGGTTTGCAAGGTGCCAGCGTTATGATAGATGTGTAGCGCATTTAACGAGTCGGTAACGGTCCAGCTTCCACTTCCATCAAAACTTAGGACGTTTTGGGCAACCGCGGCGCCGTTCATGGTAATGTTGTTGGAAGTGCCTGTAGATTTAAAGTAAATGTTCCCTGGGAAAAGCAAGTTCAGTTTACCAGAGAGCGTGAGCGACCCGTAAAGGTGCAACGAATGCTCTATCAATCCGTTCACAACCAACCGTTTGTCGACACCAGACCAATCCATAGAATTGCAGGTCAGAACCGTCACGTTAAAATCTATTGTATCGCCATTGGTATTGAAGGACTGTTGGTCGAAAATGACATTATCAAAAGGTGTAGGTACTTGATTGTGCATTTGTGCTGAGCCAGAGGCTTTTGCCCAATGGTTGGAGAAATTCGACCATTGTCCGCCGCCATTTACCCAGTAATAGTCGGTGGCCATTGCCTTGAAGGAGTATAACGTTAGTAAGACTAAAAAGAGCGTGGCGGATATTTTTTTGAGTGTTGACGCAGGCATAGTATAATACGATAGTTTAATAGTGATAGAAATGATATAGTATGGTTTACTATTACCATAATAAGATTCCAAAACAGGAAAACGTTACGATATTTAATTAAAATATAGTTAAAATTAATCCTACTTTTGTTCTTTATCACTAATAATAAAGACTATAATGCGAACTACCGCTATAACTATATCCGAACTCAACAAACTTGTTCCCAATACCATTGCCGAACAATTGGGGATTGAATTTACGGAAGTGGGTTCTGATTTTATTTCAGGGAAAATGCCTGTAGATCGAAGAACGCATCAGCCTATGGGTTTGTTGCACGGAGGAGCTTCGGTGGTGTTGGCAGAAACATTGGGCAGCGTGGGTTCTTATCTATGTGTAGACGCTGCTAAATACGTCTGTGTAGGATTGGAAATAAACGCCAACCATGTAAAAGGCGTAAAAGAAGGGTATGTTTATGGAACGGCTACTTTATTACATGCGGGTAAAAAAACGCATATATGGGCTATTCATATCACGAACGATCGCAAGGAGTTGGTGTGTGTAAGTAGGTTAACGATGGCGGTATTAGATAAAAAATAACATGAACGATAGTGTTTCCTTGAAGGATTCAAAACTTATAAAGTATACGGGCAAAGAAATTTTTTTTTCTTTGTTGGCAACAGCCTCCGGGATGGGATTGTCCTGTGCTTGTTGGAGATTACCAAATCAAGACGATTTTCACTTACTTATAGATTTTTCTGAACTACCTCATAAACAAAAGGCGCAACTTGAAAAATCAGAACAAGGATTTATTATACAATCCTTTCTTCAAAACAACAGTTCCGAAACGATTTTTCTAAAAGCAGAATTGCTTTTTTCTACTACCGATAATGCTATTTTTATAAAATCGGATACCGCAAATACGTTACTGAAAGAGGCGTTTTTGAACCTTTTTTATGAGAAATTAGAATCAGGTAGTGCGGTAGTTAAATTGCCTGATTCCGAAACAGAAAATCGTTCTGTAGATCGTATTAATTCTTATACAGCACTTGTTCAACGTGCCAAAGAGGCTATACTGGAAAATAGGTTTAAAAAGGTTGTTTTAGCAAGAAGTAAAGAAGTAGAACTAACTTCTGAACCAAATGTTTGTCAAATTATACAAGAGATAGGTGCGAAATTTCCTGCGGCTTTTGTTTCTTTTATTCATACCAAAGAAACCGGTGCGTGGATGACGGCTACGCCAGAAATACTGGCGAGTATGGATAGGGATGGAATTTTTAGAACTATTGCTTTGGCAGGTACGCAGCAATTAAAAGACGGAGAAGCGATTCAGCGGGCATCGTGGTCTCAGAAAGAAATAGAAGAGCAGGCGCTTGTATCTCGCTATATTATCAATTGTTTTAAAAAAATACGTCTTCGTGAATACGATGAAGTAGGCCCTCGTACCGTACAATCTGGAAATTTAGTACACCTAAGAACGGATTATGCTGTCAATACGAATGAGTTGAATTTTCCCGAATTGGGAACGGTGATGTTGGAATTGCTACACCCTACTTCGGCGGTATGCGGTATGCCCAAAGAGGTGACGTTGGAATTTATAAAAGAGCATGAAGGCTTAGACCGTAAGTTGTTTTCAGGGTATCTTGGTCCTGTAAATATAAACGACGCATCGCATGTTTTTGTAAATTTACGTTGTGCCAATTTATTTGCTACCAAAGTGGTATTGTACGCAGGGGCAGGCGTAACGCAAGATTCAGAACCCGAAAAAGAATACCAAGAAACAGAATTGAAAATGGAAGCAATAGGGCGGTTTTTTGTATAACGTGGGTCTGCTCGAAATTTTCATTACCTTTGTTTAAAAGTAGTATATTATGTGGAATAGACTTGAAGCATTGAGAGAGGAGTATAGTAGTCAGCAAATTAGAAATGCGATAGACTATGAGAAATTCTGTATGATATCAATCGTTTACAATTCATCCAAAATAGAAGGCTGCTCTTTGTCGGAAACCGATACGAAAGTACTTATTGAAAATAATATTACAGCAAAAGGAAAGCCTTTAACAGATCATTTGATGGTAAAAGACCACTATGATGCATTTCTAAAAATTAAGGATTTTGCTAAAATAAAAAGAAAATTATCGGTTGATTTTATCAAAGAGATAGGAGCTGCGGTTATGCATTCGACTGGTGGCTTTACTACTATTTCTGGAGATTTCGATACCTCTAAAGGAGATTTGAGACGCGCTCAAGTATATGTAGATAAAAAATATTTTCCTGATTTTTCAAAAGTACCGACCCTATTAAAACAGCTTATTGATACTATTAACGACAGAATTGATACCGTAAAAGGGCATGAAATCATTAAATTGTCCGCAGATTTTCATTATAATTTTGTGAATATTCACCCCTTTGGTGATGGTAATGGTAGGACATCAAGGTTATTGATGAATTATATTCAACTCTACCATGACGAGCCGTTGATAAAAATTTTTACAGAAGATAGAACAGCCTATATCGATGCGTTAAATGAAACAGAAGATAAAGAAAATCCGGCTGTTTTTAGAGATTTTATATGTAGTCAACAACTGAAATTTTATACGGCAGAATTAGAGAAATTCAAAAAAAGCAAGTCAGGATTTTCGTTGCTTTTTTAAGGACGGTTATTTTCTGAAAAATAGATATCTATGGAAAAAAATAATAAAAAGACAATCAACGCTTGGTGCATGTATGACTGGGCAAATTCGGTTTTTTCACTCACCATCACGGTCGCTATTTTTCCCGATTATTTTCTCGGCGTAACCCGCGATTCTGTAAATTTCCTCTCGATGAACTTAGACAACGATGTTTTGATGAGTTACATCGTATCGGCGTCTTTTTTATTCGTGGCCTTGCTTAGTCCATTTCTTACGTCAATAGCAGACTACTCGGGTAGAAAAAAACTATTTATGCAGGTCTTTTGCTATGTAGGTTCATTGGCATGTATTAGTTTGTACTTTTTCAAACCTGCTATAGGAGCATCGTTTGTGACCGATACAGCGTTGTTTATAGGGGTATTTTCGTTCTTTTTTGGATTGGTAGGGTATGGGGGAAGTATTGTGTTTTATAATTCCTTTTTGCCTGAGATAACGGATGAAGCAAATTTTGATAAAGTCAGTGCCAAAGGGTTTTCAATGGGATATATTGGTAGTGTTCTGTTATTGGTAGTAAATCTAGCTACCGTTATTGCGGCACAACATAAGGTTATTGATATGACTGTAGGAGAGGCCGCTCGGTTGTCTTTTGTAACCGTAGGTGTGTGGTGGTTTGTATTTTCACAATACACCTTTTTAAACCTTCCTAAATACACTTCTTCCAAACGTGGAGAGGGCAATTGGATCTTTAATGGACTACGAGAACTTAAAAAAGTATTTTTAGAAGTACAGAAGCAGAAATTATTAAAGCGATTTTTGTTGTCTTTTTTCTTTTACAATATGGGTGTCCAGACCGTAATGTATTTAGCACCGTTATTTGCCAAAAAAGAAATAGGACTCGATTCGTCTAACCTTATTCTTACGATACTTATTATTCAACTGGTGGCCATTGTAGGGGCTGTATTTTTTAATTACACTTCGTCTAAAGTAGGGAATATAAAAGCGTTGCTGCTTGGAATTGCAATATGGATAGTGGTCTGTGGATTTGCGTACGTAGTACAAAAAGGGATTGGATTTTATGTTCTTGCAGCGTTTATTGGTTTTGTAATGGGAGGGATTCAATCCTTGTCGCGTTCTACGTATTCCAAACTAATACCTCAACATACCACCGATAATGCCTCTTACTTTAGTTTCTACGATGTAGCAGATAAAATATCTACAGTACTAGGCACGTTTATGTTTGGTTTTGTAAAACAAATGACGGGAGATATGCGCAACAGCGTATTGGTAATAGCAGTTCTTTTTATAATAGGAGGGATAATATTGTACGCTATTCCCTCCAAGAAAAGCTATTCCAACACGAGCGAATAGAGTCGATTAATAGAATCCGAACGTTCTCGTATTTCCTCCGTTGGCTTTCGATTTGTTTTTATTAAGTGCATTCAAGTGTTCATTTTGCTCTGTTTTTGATTTTTCAGCAGCTTTTTTGTTGGCACTTTTGTTTGATTCGTTATCGTCTATTATTTTTTTAGCTTGTTTAGCGTGAAAACCTCTAAGTTTTTCTTTTTCAACAGCATCCATTTTAAGACCTTGGCTACTACTACAGCTTGCCATGAATGCTCCAACGATCGCTATTATCAACATCTTTTTCATATAACCGTGTATTTAAGGGTATAAACTATATGTCTGTTTATACGAAACGGTATTAATATTGGTTGTAAAACGTTTTTCTGGATAAAAAAACAGATGTAAGAAATTGGGCGTTATATTAATATTGATGTGTAGATAAGAGCACTAGAGTGCAGGCTTCGATTGCTTCTATGCCTCTTTTTTCGAGCAAATCCACGAATTCGTCATTTTCTGTGCCTGGATTAAAAATCACTCTTTTAGGATTGAGTTTTTGAATATAAGCATAAATTTCGGGTTGAAGTGCGGTTCCTATATAAAGTGTTACGGTATCTACATGCGCTACAAAAGGTTGTCCGGTGAGGATGGTGGTGCCTGCTAATGCGCCACTTTTAAGGCCAATGGGTATAATTTCGTGCCCATGCTGAACGAACATTTCGGCTGCTTTGAAAGAATATCGAGCAGCATTTGTGCTGGCTCCAATTATAACTGTTTTTTTCATGGGATGATAATGATATACTACTAATCATAAACAATGAGGTATATTAAATCGTTCAATATATCTATGTAAATAAGTTTTTTCATAGATATCTCGTATAGGATATGGTATTGTCCACTTTAGTGGAGGTCTGAGTTACTTACTAGCGAAATTTTTCTATTGAAATTCTGATAAAATTACTATTTTTACCAGCCGAATTATAAAAAAATCGAATTTTCGGTAATTAATGCTTAATAGAGAACACATAATAGTAATAGAGAACCTCTCCAAGACGTTTCCTGGTGCGCTTGAACCTTCTATAAAAAATCTTTCTTTTTCTATTGAAAGGAATGAGGTTTTTGGACTTTTAGGTACAAATGGGGCTGGTAAAACTACTACAATATCAATACTTTGTGGAATTGTCAAACCTACCTCTGGA
>JAYSUZ010000099.1:0-1931 GCA_043718845.1 Cytophagales bacterium | reverse complement strand
ATTGGTCAATTTCCCTGCATAAAGACCTTTTTTAAGTTTATCTGCTATTTTTTCAAATGCACTAATGGTTTCTTTTACATCTTCTAACGTATGGTCTGCTGTTGGAATAATACGTAGCATTACCACATCTTTAGGAACCACAGGGTAGATCACGATAGAACAGAATATGCCATAATTTTCTCTTAAGTCCATTGTCATCTGTGCGGCTTCAAATTCTCCTCCTTTTAAGAACACAGGAGTTACGGGCGATTGTGTTTTGCCTATATTGAATCCTTTTTCTTTAAGGCCCGTTTGTAAGGCATTTACTACATCCCAAAGTTTAGTTCTTAATTCTGGTTTAGTACGCAGCAACTCTAGTCTTTTCATGTTGCCCACTACATAGGGCATTGGAAGTGTTTTAGCATATATTTGAGATCTTGTATTGTACCTCAAATAGCCTATTATAGCTTCTGTAGAAGCTACGAATGCGCCAATACTGGCCATAGATTTAGCGAACGTAGAAAAGTAAATGTCAATTTGATCCATTACCCCCAATTCTTCACCTGCACCAGCACCCGTTTTGCCCATAGTTCCAAAACCGTGAGCATCGTCAATGAGCAGTCTGAAGTTGAATTCTTTTTTTAATTCAACAATGCCTTTAAGATCGCCAAGGTCACCGGCCATTCCGAAAACGCCTTCTGTGATTACTAAAATAGCACCTTGTTTATTTTCGGTTACCAAACGAGTAGCTCTTTCTAATTGTTTTCTAAGATTAGCTATATCGTTGTGTGGAAATACAAATCGTTTTCCTTGGTGTAGTCTTACCCCGTCTACAATACAAGCATGTGATTCTGAATCGTAGACAATAACGTCATGTCTGTCTACAATAGCGTCAATAATGGATAGAATTCCTTGGTAGCCATAATTCAAAACCATTGAATCTTCTTTGCCTACAAACTCTGAAAGTTGTTTTTCAAATTGTTCGATAAGGTTTGAATTTCCAGACATCATTCTAGAACCCATTGGATAAGCCAAGCCGTATTCTTTTGCACCTTCCGTATCTGCTTTTCTTACTTCAGGATGATTTGCTAGTCCTATATAGTTATTTAAACTCCAGTTCAGTAATTCTTTTCCTCTGAATTTCATTCTTGGTCCTATCTCACCTTCCAATTTAGGAAATGCAAAATATCCATGTGCAACGCTAGAATGTTTACCCAAAGGGCCCATATCGGTCTTTAATTTTTCAAATAAATCCAAAGTAGTACTTGTTTAATTGTTTGTTAATAAATGTTTAAATTGGTTGTTGTACAACCTTTAATAAAGGTCAAATGTACGAAATTAAGCGATAACTACACAAATATTACAATAAAAAAACAATATGTTATTGTAATACTTTGATTTTTCGTACTATTATTTTAAATATTAGAGGATAATCTATGAAAATTAACAAAATAGTAATAGCCAATAGAGGAGAAATAGCACTTCGGATTATGCGTTCGGCAAAAGAAATGGGTATAAAAACCGTAGCTATTTATAGTGATGTGGATAGAACATCGTTACACGTACGGTATGCTGATGAGGCCGTTTTTATAGGCGAAGCCCCTTCTGCCAAATCCTATTTGGATATGGATAAGGTAATAGCCGCAGCCATAACTACAGGTGCAGAAGCTATCCATCCGGGCTACGGATTTCTTTCTGAAAATGCTGTTTTTGCTCAGAAAGTACAAGATGCAGGCCTTGTTTTTGTAGGTCCTTCGCCCGAAACAATAAGCCTAATGGGCAGCAAACTTGGCGCAAAGGAAGCGGCTTCAACATATAATGTACCAATGGTTCAGGGCAGTGGTAAAGCCTTGTCCGATACAACGGAAGCTAAAAAAATAGCCGAAGAAATTGGGTTTCCTGTATTGATAAAAGCGAGCGCAGGTGGGGGAGGTAAGGGCATGAGAATAGTA
>JAYSUZ010000098.1:0-4222 GCA_043718845.1 Cytophagales bacterium | reverse complement strand
TTTTTAGTTGTAAAGAAGCTTCAGAAGGTGTGAATATTAAGGTGTAAGGCATCCAATTTGCTGTAAGCGTATAATCTTGAGCGGTATAGCTGGTATTTTGAAAGACAATTCTAAGTTGCCTCCCTGCTACACTAGCTTTGGCCCAAAACGTAAGCGTGTGGGCCGCGCCTATGGTGGCTACAAATCCCGATTGAACAGTTTGGATATCCCAAGCGTTTGTGCCAATAGTGGTGATAGTGGAACGTAAAGCATTCGAGCCGGCATGTATATTCCCAATACCCGTAATAGGACATGTAAAAGTACCTGCTCCTCCTCCTCCAACCATATTTGACCAGCCAGCACCTCCCGACTCAAAATCGCCATTCGAAAGTAGGTTTTGAGCACCAAGGGGATTCCATAAGGAAAGGCAAAGGAAGGAAAGTAAGAAGTGCTTTGAAAACATGAAATTCTTATCGTTGGACTAGTATTTAGTATCAATAATAAGAAAATATTTTAATTATATATACTTAAACGCAAGATTAGAGTTTTTTTTATAGTTCTGATTTGTAGGTTATTATATATTGTCATTGCATTTATGTGTCAATATAATTTTATTTAATATTGATTAAGTATAAAAATTAGAATGTTTTCCGTATTTTTAGCTGTTAATTTATTGCGCTTAGAAGTAAGTTGTTGAAATTAAACTTATTGAATCTCTATGAATTTAAAATGTTTATTTTTATTGCTGTTGTTTTCAAGTTTCCCCTGTCTTGTACAATCGAAGGAGGTTGTTTTGGAAAATAATAAGGAACACTATTTCATAAGAGCGGAACTGGAATTTTTTTATGACAGTATAGGAGATAAAACGATAGAGGATGTAAATTCTGGAAAATACAACTTTACTAATTTGCCTTTTCCTTATTTGGTAGAGAAGGGAGAAAAGTCGTATTGGATTAAATTTTCAGTCAGAAACAACCGTGCTATCGAGAATAATGCTTGGTATTTCGAATCCTGGGGGTTCGATATAGACAGTATTGAATTTTATATACCCGATAAAGAAGGGGGATTTATAAAAAGTGAAATGGGATTTAATATACCCTTTTCCGCACGGGAAGTATTTCATAAAAATTTTCTTTTTTTAATTACGATTTCAAAAAATGAGACGCTCACCTATTACATCAAAATGAAGCGTAGTCATCCGATGCATCTTAATTTTTTAATTCGATCGCATAAAGTATTGATTAAACATATAGAATATGAATATTGGTACTTAGGTATTTTTTATGGAATTTTTGTACTCATCATAATTTTGAATGTATATTTATGGATTGTCTTAAAAGAGTCGATTTACTTATATTATTTAGTATTAGTAACCACTGAAGTACTGTATAGTTTGGGGCGGGACGGTATGGGATTTCAGTTTATTTGGCCATCTTTCCCTTGGTTAAATTATTATACCTATCACAATGTGACTCAATTTTTACTTATTTTTTCGATGCTGACGTATGCCTTGCATTTTTTGAAGTTGAGGGAAAAGCAGCCCGTTATGTATACCCTTACGTTAATCAGCTTAGGATTAAAAGCTGTTTTATTTATGGTTTATTTTATAGTACCAATTTCTCCCTTTATCGTGTTTTGCACGGATGCATTAATTTTAACAATTCCTCTTATTTCAGGAATATACGCATTACACAAGGGGGAAAAATATGTTCGATTTTATGTTATCGCTTTCTCTTGTTTATTTGTAAGTTTTATATTGATTATTTTAGAAGAAAGACAGTTGCTCCCATTTATGATTCTTAATTATTATATGATTAATATAGGAATGATGTTAGAAGCTATTTTTCTTGCAATAGCGCTTATTGATCAGATCAGAATTTATCGGACGGGATATGAAGTGGCAATGGAAAGGTCTATTGTAAACTTAAAAGAAACCGAACGGTTGAAAGATAAAATAAATCAAAATTTAGAACGCAAAGTAGAAGCAAGAACGGCTGAAATCGAGGTGGTTTTAGTGAAACTAAGAAATAAAAATAAAGAACTAAATGGCGTAAACGTTGAGCTAGCGGAATTGAATCAAAAAATAAATCATTTAAATACACTTTTAGGTATTGACAATGAGAAACTTATTAAAGATAATACCGAACTAAATAAATCATGGATTTTAGCCAAAGATGTTACGTTCGATGAATTTAAAAAGGTTTTTTCTGACGATGCGAAGTGCCTTAATTTCCTCTCCGATCTTAAATGGAAGGATGGGTATCAGTGCACTAAATGCGGGTATAAGAAAGCTACAATGGATGAAAATCTGCATGTAATGCGTTGTCGAAATTGTAATTATAAAGAATCCGCTACTACAGATACGTTGTTTCATAAATTGAAATTCCCCATTACAAAAGCTTTTTACCTTGTATATTTAGTAACCGTGAAAGATAAAAGTCATACGTTGGAAGAGCTTTCTGCCGTATTAGATTTGAGGAGGGAGACCTGTTGGAGTTTTAGAAAAAAAATCCTATTGGCAAAAGTCGAAGCCGATCGAATCGGAGGAGTTGATCCTGAAAATGGATGGGCTTCTTTAGCTTTAATTTCTTTAAATAAATCTTGAGAAGTCCTATGAAAGATATACACGCCCTTTCCATTCTATTTTCTTTGGGATGCAGTTCGCGGCAATCAGAAGTATGGAAAATAGTCCTGTGTAAATTTCGTATACAAAGACTCCTTTGAAAAAAGAATACGGTTCTTTAATTTTTCTAAACGAAAGAACAATCAAAAATTGTTGAAGCAGTATTTTTACTACCCAAAGTAAGATGCCTGGGATTGGGTAGTATATAAGCGTAACAGAAATGACAAATAGAAATAGCGCTTGAAAAAATAAAAAAATAAGTACTGAATAAGGGAGTTGTACTACGCCTTTAGACCACCGTCTGCGTTGAGAAAGGAGTGCAGAAAAGGATTTGATAGGGGTGCTAGAACCCAAACAATCGGGAGACATTAAATTTTTGTATTTCCATCCTTTTTCTATAACGGCTAAAAAAAGTTGTAAATCTTCTGTAATAGAAAAAGGTAGGTTTTCATATCCACCAGTAGAGGCATACGCTTTACGAGAAATCATCATATTATTTCCCACCGCAGTGATAGGAATAGTATAATCGGACGCTACTTTTATCATTCCAAAAGCATATATCCAATCAATAGATTGGTAATAATGAAAAAACGTATTTCCTCTAGTAATCGTAACGCCTGAAATGATGCCTACCTTTTCGTTATAATTGGCAAGCATACTTTGTATCCATGTTTGTGGTACTTTAATATCGGCATCGGTGAAAAAGAAAAATGCACCTTTTGCTTCTTGGGCAAGTATTGCCAATACATTTGCTTTTCCCTTTGCTTTACCGATCGTTTTAGTTATGTCTATAAGGTAGAAATTGGGGTTGTTTTTTATAAAATCGAGTACTATTTTTTTTGTGTTATCCGTCGATCCATCGTTGCCAATCAGTACTTCGAATTTATCGGCAGGCCAAGAGACGCTAGCAATTGATTTGAGACAAGATAGAATACATTTCTCTTCGTCTCTTACGGCTACCAGTATGGATACAAATGGAGAGGAGGGAGTAACTGTAATGGATTTTTTATCCTTTTTTAAATTTAAGAATAGTATAATAAGAATGAGTTGATACCCAAATAGAGTAATAAAATAGCCAATAATAAGATAAAGAAGTATACTCATAAAGTGTCAAATCGATAACCCTGTTCTGTAAAATGTTTTAAGAATCGAGGTAGGGCATACTGCATATTAGCGAAGGCTTTCAGACT
The DNA here is from genome assembly GCA_043718845.1 of Cytophagales bacterium. Taxonomy (GTDB): domain Bacteria; phylum Bacteroidota; class Bacteroidia; order Cytophagales; family Cytophagaceae; genus JANYCO01. The sequence continues at coordinate 430 of JAYSUZ010000098.1, read as the reverse complement.
GTCGTGAAAGATTACAATGGAGCCTTTTTTTGTATATTTTAAGGCTTTGTGTAAGCATTTTTCAGGAGATAGTTTTTTGTCAAAATCACCTGTCAATACATCCCACATTACAATTTCATATTCTTTCACTAATTCCTCTAGTTGTGCTTTTTTTAATTTTCCATAAGGTGGTCGGAATAGCCGCTTTTGGGAAAGTTCGCTATAATAAACGTCTTTTTTGTCGGTGGGTATATTTTTCAGTAGTGTATCATCGCCTTTTTTAACGTTTTCCAAATAGAACGTAGTTTCATTTTTCCAGCCGTTTAAGTGGTTATAGCTATGGTTTCCAATTTTATGCCCTTGGTCTATAATTTCTTTAAATACAGCAGGGTTTTTAAATACATTGTCTCCTACGCAAAAGAACGTAGCTTTGGCTTGGTAGTTAGATAGT
>JAYSUZ010000097.1:0-4228 GCA_043718845.1 Cytophagales bacterium | reverse complement strand
CGCTACTGCGATACTTTTGGAAACGATTTGCATAGCCATCTCTTCCATCGATTCTTTAGTCAGTATCAAAGAAGGCGCTACAGTCTGCCCAAAAAACTTTTTGCTACACTTTGGATGATAATCCTGTGAACTGTCTTCTAAAGGTTGATAACAATATAAACATCTACTCATAACCCACCTCCTTGCCCTCAATCGGAGTAATGCTAACGGCTCCGATGCAATCTTTACAAACAGCAAGCAACAGACCCATGCGATCGCGTGAATTTAACTTCCAGTTTTTTATAGAAATATCTAACAACCATCCTTCAGGAATAAGCCCATCGAAAAAAGCAAAGAGCGTGTTGCTTTTAAAAGGATCTATTCGCAATGGTAATGTAAGGCTTATAGGAATTGCGTTCTCAGATTTCAGATAAGTACTATCGTATATAAAATTATAACCCATTTCCGCTTCAGAAATTATTCCAGCGAATGTATCTGATAAATATACTTTACCCGCTCTTCCCATATTAGTCTTGTTTGGTATATATTATTTTTTCTACTTTTTCAATATCGTCATGTTTAATATTCACCAAAAGAGCTTCATTTTTTGTTTCTCGAAATTCGATGGCGTTATTATTAGAAATGAAATTCCAACTTTTTATTTCATTATCCTCCCAGTTATCTTTAAGGATGAAGCCTACTAGAAAAGATTTATTCTTTAGATATACTTGTACGTTTATATTAAAGTAGTCCAATAAAATATCATATGGATTCATCCCCTTTTCGGGAAGTAGCTTATGCCCAAATAAAGCCAATACCTGATTTATTTTATCCATACGAAGAGACAGCTTTCCTTGTTCCAATTCTCGGATAAATCGAAGCCCAACGCCAGCTTTCTCCGCTAACGCTTCCTGAGTCATACCAAGTTTCTTTCGCTGAAATTTGATGAAATTTTCTATATTATTACTAATATTCATTTTTAATATATACCTTTTAGGGTATAAAAATAGGTATTTTATATAAATATATACCTTTTAGGGTATATATACAAGTATTTTAACATATATATACCCTAAAAGGTATATATATGTTAAAATATGGTATTTCTTAGCGGTGTTTACATAGTGCAAGTTCCCTCTTTCCACTACATTCCCTAATTTACATACACTATAAAAGTTTAACCTATTTTCATTTTTAGCCTATCTTGTTGAACTACTTACTGAAATGTTAGGGATGGATTATTTAGCTTGCTGAAAAAATACATTAGGTATAAAACTATAGCAAATGAATTCCCCTCCCTATCGATATTTCATCCTAAACAAACCCATCAATATCGTTTCTCAATTTATAAGCGATTCCCCAAGGGTAACTTTATTGGGTGCTATAGAATATAATTTTCCAGAAGGGACGCATGCGGTAGGAAGGCTTGATAATAACTCAGAAGGCTTATTACTGCTTACTACCGATAAAAGAATTACCGGCCTTCTTTTTCATCCTTCGAAAAAACATATAAGAACCTATTTGGTAATGGTGAACGATGTAATGACGGCAGAAACGCTTGCGCAATTGCGTAAAGGCGTTTCTATTAAACTAAAAAAAGGAGGGACGTTTACCGCTATACCAGCAGGTATAGAAATAATTGAAAATCCGCTCTATCATTATCCTTTTGCTCAAGACGAAAGAAGTAATACCCCTCATACATGGCTCTTGATAAGCCTTACAGAAGGGAAGTACCATCAGGTAAGGCAAATGGTACTCATTGTCGGGCATCGTTGTTTGAGGTTGATACGGATTTCTATAGAAAATTTGCAGCTAGGTGATTTGAGCCCTGGTGAAGTAAAAGAAATTACACAAGAAACGATTTATTGTTTCTTGTGTTTAAATGATGGGGTGAATTTAGAATAGAGGTGCAATTAATTATTTTGTAAGTATTATTCTACTATAATTTTAAAATAATTTAAATAGTTGTTTGTTCTGTTTTGTATGAAGTATATTCCTTTGGGATAACTTGACAAATCGACCGACTCTGTGCTCGAAGAAATTTTTAGGTGTAATAATGCTGTTCCAATTTGATTACTAATTGTAATTTCATCATTTATTGCAAATCCAATAAATTTTACTACACCTGTAGTTGGATTCGGATAAATATATAAGCTTGTTTGTTTTTTTTCAACATTTACAATGGGAGAATAGCTTTCAGTTCCATTTAGATCTACTTGTTTTATTTTGTAATAATTAAACTCATGAGAAATATTTAAGTCAATAAATGAATACAGTGATATCGTATTAAAAGTACCTTTGCCATTTATATTGCCTATTGAGGTGAAGTTTACGCCATCTTTACTTTTTAATACTTCAAAATAATCATTATTGAATTCATTAGTAGTTTTCCATGAGATTGTAATTGAATTTAGTTGGCTTGAATAGTTTGCATTTAATTCTATAAAATCAACTGGTAGTGGAGTGTCTCCTAAAATAAAATATGGAGCACTCTCTGACATATTATAAAATGCTATCCCAACTTGAGTGCCAATTGGGATCATAGAAGTATAACGTCCGGTGTAACTTGGTGCATAAACAGATACTGGTGTTCCCCATAAATTGCCATTTATATCATTTGCCCTTACATAACTCAAGTCTAATATTGCAGAACCCGTATAATAGGATACTGCAGGATTTCCGTTGATAATTTGCATAGAAGCGAACTGGCCGACATCATTGATGCTTTGAAGCACTATTGGTGTATTCCATGTGGAACCTGTAATATCTGTTGAACGAATATATTTTAGATTTCCATTTGTTACATCATAATAGGCTATTGCAGGGTTGCCATTCACTATTTGAAGAGAGGAGTATTGTCCTATATCTCCAGTTGCGTCCAATATAATTGGTGCATTCCAAGTAGTTCCAGAGGCGTCTAACGCAATAATATAGTTTAAATTTCCATTCGTAACATCATAATAAGAAATCGCTGGTAAACCATTTACAGATTGAAGCGATGTATATTGTCCAACACTAGCTACCGTTGCATCAACAGAAATAGGGGTAGACCAAGTAGTGCCAGACATATTGGTTGCCATTACAAATTTCAGATCACCATTTGTGTCATCGAAATATGAAATTGCTGGATTTCCATTTATGATTTGTAGAGATAAATATTTGCCAACATCACCTATTGCATCTATAACAATTGGTGTACCCCAGGCTGTTCCAGTGGCGTTGGTTGCTCTTGCAAACTTTAAATTTAGATTTGTTGCATCAAAATAAGCAATCGCGGGATTCCCGTTTGTTACTTGAAGAGAACTATATTGCCCTACATCACCTGTAATATCAACAAAAACTGAAGGAGTCCATGATGTTCCAGTAGCATCAGTTGCACGAGTATATTTTAGATTATAACCTGAATTGTCGTAGAAAGATAAAGCTGGATTGCCGTTTATAATTTGTAATGAATTATAAAGTCCGAAATCACCAGAACCGCCAATTGTATATTGAGCGGGCCACGTTGCTCCGTTAGCATCTGAGGCTCTTTTATATTTAAGTGTATGATTAATATAATCGTAATAACAAACCGCAGGAGATCCATTCACTATTTGCAACGTATAACATGTTCCTGTGTTTATTGACCCATCAGCTGTAACAGGAGATGCCCAAGCAGAGCCAGATACATCGGTAGCTCGAATGTATTTTAATATGGATGAGCTGCCATCTATATAGGCTATTGCGGGATTTCCATTTACAACTTGTAAAGTAGAATATGCACCCGAGTTTCCTGCTGATGCAACAGTAAGAACTGATCCCCATGTTCCACCAGAAATATCCGTTGCTCGAATGTATTTTAAATCTTGAAGTGTTTGGTCATAATAAGATAATGCAGGGTTTCCATTTATGACTTGAAGTGATACATAAGCTCCAAGATTACCCGCTTCTAAAAGTATAGGAGTGTCCCATGTTGCACCTGATGCATCTAAAGCTCTTATGTATTTCACCCCAACAGTATAATCTAAATAAGCAATTGCGGGAAACCCATTTATTATATTTAAGGAAGAATATTCTCCTATATTTCCTATAGATTGAATTGTGATAGGAGTAGACCAAGTAGTTCCAGAGATATCGGTTGCTCTTATGTATTTTAGATCTTTATTTGAGTTGTCACGATAGACTATAGCAGGGTTGCCACTTACAATTTTCATAGATTTTGCAAAGGTACCTATATCGCCTGAGGCATCTAATGTTATTGGAGCTCCCC
>JAYSUZ010000096.1:0-4234 GCA_043718845.1 Cytophagales bacterium | reverse complement strand
AAAAGTGCTGATGTAGATGTAGTGGTGGCAGCACTTGCAAGAGGAGCTTTTGAATACCAAGGGCAAAAATGTTCTGCAGCCTCGCGTGCGTATATCCCTGAAAGTATCTGGGCTCAAGTAAAAGCATATCTATTAGCCGATTTGAAAAATATAAAAACGGGACCCGTGGAAGATTTTACAAATTTTGTAAATGCTGTGATCGATGAAAAGTCGTTTGATAAAATAAATACCTATATTAAAAATGCACGCAACAGTGCTGATGCCGAAATAATAGCCGGAGGAGGCGCGGACAAAACGAAAGGATATTTTATAGAACCAACGGCGATCTTAGCAAAAACCCCAGATTATATAACGCTAAGAGAGGAAATTTTCGGCCCTGTGCTTACTATTTATGTATACAAAGACGATGAATTTGAAAAAACGGCCCATCTAATAGACCAAACGTCTCCTTATGCGCTAACGGGGGCTATTTTTTCAGAAGACGAAGCGGCATTGAATCTTGCCAAAAAAATCCTAATAAATGCTGCGGGCAATTTTTATATCAACGATAAACCTACAGGAGCGGTGGTCAATCAACAGCCTTTCGGGGGGGCACGTGCCTCGGGCACCAACGACAAAGCAGGTGCTATCTTCAATATGCTCCGTTGGGTAAATCCCCGAACAGTAAAACGAAATCTGAATCCTCCAGTAGATTATCGCTATCCATTTATGGAGTAACTTTTATTAAATCAACTTCCTAGACTTAAAAAGAAAGTATTTCCTTTATTTCTTTTTCGGTAATATTATAAACTTCGGCAATATCAACTAGCGAGAATCCTTTTTTATACAAATTTAATATTGCATCTCTTCTTGTTTCTATCCCTATTGAAATGGCTTCTTCCTTTTCCCTTTGCGCTTCATCATTTCGAACCTGCAACAATTCTACTTTTACTTGCCATTCCCTTATCTTTTCCTGTGCTATTTCCTGTGCTATTCCCTGTGCAATTTCCTGTGCTCGCTCCTCTATTTTTTTCTCTGCCTTTTTCTCTATCTTTTTCTCTAGCCTCTACTCCAAACTCTCCTTCAGCTTTTCGTAGTCAGCGCGACGCTCGTTATTGACGTTTTCTTCGTAAACAAGATCTCTTATAATTTCTGGATTTTTCATAGCGTTGTGCAATCGGGTAAGAATCTCTTTATACGCTGATGGATAATCGTTTTCATCTATCTCAATGAATTTATCCGAGCGTATATCAAATATACTCAATATCTTCTCGATTTCGAAACGCCTTCTCTTTTTTAATGCTGGAAGCTGCACGATAATCGTATCATGGCTCAATGCTTCTATAAAAGGATCATACCCCTCCAATACTTAAAAACTACATCGTATGTGGGGTTCGCAATAAACATAAAAAGATATTTTAAAAATTTAGTGTAAAAATTCTGATGCAAGTATACGAAAAAAATGAACTATAAAGCAAGTGTTCAACTCCTAGAAAATAATACCAAACAGAATACAACTCTTTTTCCTCCGTACAAATTATACTTATAATAGAATATTTGCCTGTATATAACAAGCAAACGTCCCCCTTCGTTGAATAGGATTGTTTACACTCTACCCTATTAAAACACCTATATACAACTTGTTTAATATATAAAAATAGTAATATATTTATACAGCATGAATATATCACCAATATTGTAAGTAATCACGTTTAAGTACATTTATAAAATCCACCTATTACATCAAAATTAAATACTATATAGTTAAAAATAGCTAAATTTAATAAATATTGCTATTGAAATTTAATTATAAAATTGAATAAATAATAATTTATTAGCCATAATTGAAAAATATAAGCTAATAATAGACAATATAACTTTATAATATATAGCACATAAAATTGTATTATATCATAATTTTTCACTATTATAATAAAAATATCAATCTTTAATTATTACAATTTTAAAATTTTGTTTTATATTTACACTATATAAATTTCAATTATTCCTAAAAACAAATAAGTATGAAAAAAATTGAAGCAATCATTCGTTCGTCGCACTTTTACCAAGTAAAAGAGGCGTTGCACAAAATCGGAATCGACTTCTTTACTTTTGAGGATGTAAAAGGAGTAGGTAATCAGAAAGTGGAGAAATCAGTGTATAGAGGAACAGAATACGACTTGGGCTCTATTGCTAGAACTAAGATAACACTTGTGGCAAACAATGAAAAAGTGGACCCTATTGTAGACAGTATTATGACAAGTGCGCGTACAGGTGAAATTGGAGATGGGAAAATATTTGTTTCAACAATAGAAGAAGCATACAGAATAAGATCTGGAGAAAAAGATGCTTCTGCATTATAATTAAAAAAAATAAACAATTAACTAAAATACATACAAATATGGCATTAGATAGTTTAAAAGCAATCGCTGACACCTTGCAGGTGGCGGTTCCTGCAATCGATAACAAAGCAATATTAGATTCCTTAGCTGTAATGAAAGCAGATTATGCAGCCCAAATAAATGAGTCGAAATTTTTAACACACAACTTATGGATGATGATTGCCACAGCATTGGTTTTCATTATGCACCTAGGTTTTGCAACCGTCGAATCGGGTATGGCTCGATCAAAAAACACGGTAAATATTTTATTTAAGAATACGTTAACCCCAGGAATAGGATTACTGCTGTTCTTTTTATGGGGCTTCAACTTAATGTATCCGGGCTTGGCCAATGCAGGCAACTTCTTTGGTTTTGCAGGTTTTATGCTATCTGCTCCTGAGGGTGGCATGACTACTACATATGCATATCCTGTAGGACAATACACTTATTGGACCGATTTTCTTTTTCAAGGTATGTTTGCCGCTACCGCTGCTACCATCGTATCAGGTGCTGTAGCAGAAAGAATAAAGGTGTCTGCCTATTTAGTTTTCACTATATTCTTAGTAGGATTTATTTATCCCATAACAGGTATGTGGCAATGGGGCTTTGGATGGTTAAAAGTACTTAACAATACACCAGCCGAAATTTTAGATATACAAAATGGAATTCCTGCTGCAATATTAAACGCTAAAGGATTTTATGACTTTGCAGGTTCTTCATTAGTGCACTCCGTAGGAGGATGGGCTGCGTTAGCTGGTATATTAGTACTAGGCCCACGTGCTGGTAAATTTATAAATGGAAAAATCAATCCTATTCCTGGACATAGTATGCCAATGGCTACTATAGGCGTTTTCCTTTTATGGTTAGGAGGGGTTGGTTTCAATGGAGGCTCTGTATTATCAGCAGATCCGGCATTAGTTTCTTTAGTGTTAGTTACAACCTCTCTTGCGGCGGCGGCGGGAGGACTTAGTGCAATGTTTACTTCCTATTTTGTTACAAAATCATTGGATTTATCGATGGTATTAAATGGAATACTTGGTGGCTTAGTAGGAATTACAGCAGGTGCAGACCAAATGTCTCCAGGAGAATCTGTATTAATAGGACTAATATCTGGTTGTGTTGTAGTTTTTGCTGTTCTATTCTTTGACAAAGTAAAAATTGACGATCCCGTTGGCGCTACTTCTGTACACTTAGTTTGTGGCGTACTTGGAACTTTATTTGTAGGTATCTTTGGAGCCAAGGCTGGAATGGAACAATTGACGGCTCAACTTATAGGAATTGTTGCGATTGGAACATTCGTATTCACGTTATCCTTTGGTTTCTTTTACTTATTAAAAGTAACGATGGGAATAAGAGTTTCTGCAAAAGAAGAAGCGGAAGGCCTTGATATTGCTGAACATGGAATGAAAGCATACAATATCGACTAAACGTATTTTGTTTAAGAAACGATTACTTTCTTTAAACCAATATACTTTTAATTTACAACAATTCATTCGCCAAATTTGCCAACTCCGAACGTTCGCCTTTCTGAAGTGTAATGTGTGAATACAAAGGATGATCTTTCAATCTGTCTATAATATACGACAATCCATTACTTTGAGAATCCAAATAAGGAGTATCAATTTGATAAATATCTCCTGTGAATACTATTTTCGTATTCTCTCCAGCACGCGATATAATTGTTTTCACTTCGTGTGGTGTTAGATTTTGCGCCTCGTCTACAATAAAAAAGATGTTGGACAAACTTCGCCCTCTGATATAAGCAAGAGGCGTAATTACCAATTTTTCTTTGTTCACCATTTCCGTAATCCGCTGAAAATCCTGATCCGTTTCATGAAATTGATTTTGAATAAATTTCAAGTTATCAAAAAGAG
>JAYSUZ010000095.1:0-9763 GCA_043718845.1 Cytophagales bacterium | reverse complement strand
TTGAAATTTGCAATTATTACGTTAATCCTCTTTATCACCTAAGAGAATGCAAATATATGAAAAAAACTATTCTTTATTGTATCATCTTGCCATATTTCTTACTTCCAAGAAAATATTCGAGATTATAGACAACGTTGACGTATTTTGTCCAAAAATCAAGCTTTAAAGTAATGTATTCCCATTTACGCTTATTATATACATAGATTTGAAATCCTTCTCCTTTTAGCTTTTTCAATAGCGCCTCGTCCAATATCCTTTCCGACAGGTATAAATTTCCGTCTTTTTGTTTGATAATTCTAGGCCCTATCGTGCTGTATTCCCAAGCCTCGTTATTCGCTTTCACATATCCTAACCCATACATTAGTAGTATTTTACGGTCGCATTTAAAAGCCGTAGTCGCTTCTCTATACCATTGCTTAAAAAGACGATCTTGCATGTCTCTAATTGTATAACCCCACTCCATCCGAGCCGTTACCGTTCGTTCACCGCTCTCTCCTCCTAGCATTTCCAAGCTAAAAAAATTATACGATAGTAAAACCGCAACCAGTATTTTTAAGTGCCTACTCTCAAAAACAGCATCCGCTAAAAAAATGACCGAGAATAGTATTGGGAATAAATATTCGGACTCGCTACAGGTTACAAAAATGAAGAATAACAACCAACTCCCTATATTTAATATATGGAAACGAACGAATGTAGAAGCCGTAAAGGCGGTCTTGATTCTAACAAAATAATAGACAAATAGACCTCCTAGTACGATACTTTGCGCTATACCAAATAAAATAAGTGCCTGATAACCTCCTATAGTATAATACTTGAAAAATGGCACATCCACCTCTCTCGAAGGACTAAGTAAGCCATAATTGATAAGTGCTGGCGAAAATGACAATATACCTGAAATAAAAGCAATTAGAAATACCTTTAAAGCCAATTTATAATTGTAGTCTTCGCTAAACTGTGCAAAGATAATAGGTAGAATAAAAGCACCATTCGATGGCCTAAAACCACATGAAATCCCTATCATTAATGCTGCTACAGATAATTTTTTAATCGTAAAAAAATAATATGCCGCAAGAAATAACGCCAACGAAGGCATATAGTCTATACTCGATGCCGAATTGATAAGGATTTGAGGAAGAAATAAAACACCTACAAAAACCCATAATGGATTTTTGAAATGTTTTTTTTTAATTAAAAGAAAGAGAAAATAGGCTAGTACTAACCCACAGAGGAAACTAAATAAATTTGAACCGAGCCATCCGCCATAATGGGAAAAAAAAGCAATTGCTAATTCTTGCAATGGGAATCCTGTTGACCTTGATACGGAATAAGCGCCCGTATTCCATATCAAAGCACCCTCCTCTCCCATTGCCCAAGCATCTTCGTCTGAGCCATAGCCAAACCAACAACAAGGCAGCACTATAAGCGACCAGAGTACAACGAGATAAATTACCTTTCGGGTATAACTAGTATCAATTTTCTCGTTTTGAAAAAGCATTATTTAATCAAATTAAACAATCGATTCCAGCGTACTTTATCAGACCATCCGCCTTCAGAGTCTAAGGAAAGCCAAATCATAAATGCTTTTCCTACCACGTGATCGGCGGGTACAAAACCCCAGAAACGGGAGTCGGAAGAGTTATGACGGTTGTCGCCCATCATAAAATAATAATTTTGTTTAAACGTATATTCCGTTACTTCTTTCCCGTCTATGATTAATCGATCGCCTTTGGCTACAACTGTTTCCCAGCCTTCATAGTTGCGTATCGTAGTCTCGTAGGTAGTTACATTATTCGAGTCTAACGTTATTGTTGCACCTTCTTTTGGCACCCATAATGGCCCATAATTATCTACATCCCAATCCAACGATTTTTTATTGTAGGGAAACAGTTGCATGTCGGGAACATCTGTAGCAAAATTGATAATTTTGATGCTGTCCGCTACTTTATCGTTCAGCATTCTTTCCAGTTTACTTTTCGACAAATCGATTACATACCCTAGTTTTGCGGAGTCCACCACATTAAAATACTTTATAAAGTCTCCATTATTATCTCTGTAATTTGGAATTTTGTATTTTCTAAAAACACGTCTTGGAAATTCATCTTTCGTATACACTTTATAATTATACTCCATCTCCGTTGGTGTTTCCGCAGGTTTCCCATTTATGTACACTTGCTTATCTATAATTTGCAAGGTATCTCCACCAATAGCCTGACATCTTTTAATATAATTGGTTTTCAAATCTGTAGGAAATCCTTCATCCGCAGGCCAGTTGAATACCACCACATCGTTATTTTTTACACTGCTAAACCCGGGCAGTCGGAATTGAGGAAGTTCTATAAGCTCGGTATACGAAGGGATTTCTGTGCCCCAAATGGTACGATGCGTAAGCGGTACTTGAAGCGGTGTTTTAGGAGTTCGTGCGCCATAGTGAAATTTACTTACAAAAAGATAATCGCCCATCAATAATGAATTTTCCATCGATGGCGTTGGGATTACAAACGCTTCCATAAATATCCATCGGATAAGTGTAGCCGCTACAACTGCAAATAAGATTGCATCGCCCCATTCTCTTAAAAATGACTTAGGTTTTGTATCTTCTTTCTTTTTTTTCTGCCAAAATTTCCAGTTCATCGTCTTTTTTTTAAATGTGTAAAGTTGAAAGTATAAGGTTAGAAGTATAGAGTTTAAAGTATAAAGATTAAAATTTCAACATATCTTCCATGCCAAATACTCCTTTTTTAGCTGCTATAAATTCTGCCGCTATCACTGCTCCTGTGGCAAAACCTTCACGGCTATGAGCAGTATGTTTTAGTTCTATGTTATCAATAAGTGAACTATAAACAACCGTATGTTCGCCAGGATAAGGATCTATTCTTTTTGAAATAATACTCAACTCGTTGTCCGTTGTCATTTCAGCATTAACCCAATTTCTTTTTCGATCTATATTTTCCAAAATACCCTCTGCAAGTGTAATCGCCGTGCCGCTTGGTGCATCTTTTTTTGCAGTATGGTGAATCTCTTCTGTAGAAATGGAATATTCAGGATGAGCATTCATTATTTTTGCCAAATATTTATTGAAATGGAAAAATAAATTTACACCAACACTATAATTGGAAGCGTAGAAAAAAGCGCCCCCTTTTGATTTGCAAAGTGCTTCTATTTCCGGTTTTCGATCCAACCAGCCGGTAGTACCACTTACTACAGGAATACCATTTTCAATACATTGTTTTATATTTTCAAAAGCACTTTCTGGTTGTGTAAATTCGATAACAACATCCACCTCTTTCGTTGTGCTATTTTTTAAATCAGCACCGTTGTTTGAACCTATTTTAATAGGAACGGTATGACCTCTTTTGAGCGCAATTTGCTCAATCGTTTTACCCATTTTACCGTACCCAATCAACATTATTCTCATACTATACTTTATATCTTAATTAAAAATGTCTCTTTACAAACTGACTTTGCTGTATTTTATTGTTTTTAAGTTTAAAATTCAACGAAAGCCCTGTCACAAAGGTAGCATTATTTTTATAAAACAGCGGTTTTACCGAAAACGACAAATCGGGACTCAAATCAAAATCTTTCAGATGAGCATCAACATAGGCATCTAAAATAGACACCGCATAAAGGGCTACGGAACCGGCTATGGAAAAATCTCTATAACGCCTATAGGTATCCCGCTCACTTGACAGCTGCCCTACAGAAGTATAATAACTTTGTGTGGCTTCCGAAAAATAAACAAACGTATACGTGGGATTCGCTTGCACATTAGCATACTGCGTGGTATACTGCGTTTCAAACTCCTTATACAATTGTTGATTGGTAACCCAAAAATAGGCCAATACACCTGCTCCCACATATAAAATAGGGAGTTTCCAGTATTTCTTATTATAAACTTGCCCTGCTCCAGGACAAATTAGTGCTAATACCATAGCCTTCTTCGGACTAGACCATTTTTTTTTAGGTACAGAATCGGTTAGAATAACACGTTTAAAATACGTTGAATCTTTTGTGGGCGCTATTGTTAACGAATCTAATTGCTGTGCTACTATGCCAGCAGTTGAATTTAAGGCTATCAGTAGTACTACAACAGCAATTACTTTTTTCATTTCACTATAAATGTACATTAAGAATATCTAAAATTCTATTCAGATCTTCCACAGATACGAATGGAATTTTTATTTCTCCTTTATTGCCATCTTCGCCTTTCACCGCTACTTTTGTACCAAAATGCGACGATAATTTAGATTGTAACTGTTGAAGTTCTGCGTTGATATTTTTGGTAGCAACAGCGGCTTTAACAGGAACTTCTTTTTTCTCTTTTGACTTACTTAGTTCTCGTACGAGTTCTTCTACTTTACGAACAGATAAATCTTCTTTTTCTATTTTCTTGAAAATCGAAAGTTGATCCTCTGTATTTTCAATGTTGATAAGTGCTCTAGCATGTCCCATAGAGATGTCCTCGTCGCGAAGTGCGGCTTGAATATCTGGTGGAAGTTTCAATAGACGTAAATAGTTATTTACCGTAGTTCTATTTTTTCCTACTTTTTCGCCCAATTGCTCTTGCTTTAAGCTAAACTCAGTAATAAGACGTTGGTAACTCAATGCCACTTCCATTGCATTTAAGTCTTCACGTTGAATATTCTCGATAAGCCCCATCTCCAACATTTGCTCGTCGTTGGCAGTACGCACATAGGCCGGTACCACAGTAAGATTTGCTAGTTTGGATGCTTGCCATCTTCGTTCTCCAGAGATAAGTTGAAATTTCCCTTCTGATAGTTTTCTTACCGTAATAGGCTGAATAATCCCATGCGCTTTTATGGACTCTGCAAGTTCTTTTAATGCATCGGCATCAAAATGCGTTCTTGGCTGAAATGGATTTGCCTCGATATTTTCAATAGCAATTTCATTGATATTGCTTACTTCTGTAACCGTCTTATTGTTTACTTTTTCAGAATCTTTTAAAAGGGCGTTCAATCCCCTTCCCAATACAGGCCTTTTTGCGGTCATCGTCATTTGGTAAAATTTGATTTATTAATTGAATTATTTCGTATCGTCTGTTTTTTTGCCTTCAGAAGGAAGGCCTCTTCAAGCGCTCAGTGTAATTTTATTTCGTTCCAAAATTTCGTTGGCGAGATTCATATAACTTATAGCGCCTTTGCTTTCCGCATCGTGGGCTATCACTGGCAATCCAAAACTTGGGGATTCACTAAGTTTGACATTTCTTGGAATAATAGTTTCAAAAGCAAGGTCTTGAAAATGGCTTCGAACTTCCTCTACCACCATATTACAAAGGCGAATACGCTGATCGTACATCGTAAGCAATACTCCTTCTATTTCCAATTTCTCGTTCAAGCCTCCTTGTACAATTCGGATGGTGTTCATCAACTGTGCTATTCCTTCTAGCGCAAAATATTCACATTGCACCGGCACTAATACTGAATCACTGGCCGTAAGTGCATTAATGGTGATAAGGCCTAACGATGGGTTACAGTCAATAATAATAAAGTCGTATTTATCTTTTACGGAAGCCAGCGAATTGCGCATACGCATTTCCCTATGTTCAATATTTATCAATTCTATTTCAGCACCCACCAAATCTACATGTGCAGGAAGAAGGTCAAGGAAATTTATAGAAGTAGTGATAATTAGTCCTTCGGCATCCATCCCATCTACCATACATTCATAGATACTGTTTCCAATTGTTTTGGGATCGTATCCTAGCCCAGAAGTAGAATTGGCCTGAGGGTCACCGTCTACTAATAATGTTTTAAATTCTAGCGCGGCAAGACTAGCGGCAAGGTTAATAGCTGTAGTCGTTTTACCAACGCCTCCTTTTTGATTGGCAATAGAAATGATTTTACCCATATTAATCTCTTACTTTTAAAACGTGTTCTATAAGTTAAGGAATTTTTACGTCCTTTCCTTTTTGAAAACACTAAATTAATAGATAGTCGGCGATAAAGTAGATTCGTGGAACGTTTGTTGTAAACATGTTATTAGAATCGATGTGGATAAAAATAAAAAATAAAAATAACTTGTTATTACTTATTGATTTTTAGGCAGTAGAGAATCTTCATTAATTTGGCAATCGATTTTAGCAATAAAGAATTGGGATTAATATAAAATGTTCCACGTTTTTTTAGAACTATAATAAAATCACTACGAAGGATATTTTTCAGGTGTCTGATAGGTATTAAACAAAGCGACGACCCGTACTAACGCTCGCTCTTCTATTAGTTCAAAGAAAAGTATATACGGAAACCTCTTCAGAGGTAATGTTCTGAAATTTTTAATTCGTTTTTGATAGTATGGATTATGTTCAATACTATCCAACGATGATCTTAAGTCTTCGAAAAAAAGTTGACCTACTTTTTGACTTACCCTAGTAAAATAGTAATCAGATGCATTTTGAATATCTTGCTCCGCATCAGGAGTGAAAATAATTTTAAAAATCATATTTTTTTCTAATGCGCTTCTCTAAATCATCCCTAGAAATACAAAAATTAATAGGGATTTCACTTCCTTTCTCTAATTGGGTTAATTGAACGTCAGACAAAATAAAGTTATCGCCCACCTGTTCCTCAATATTGACATATTCAAGACTCCTGAGCAATTCTAATAAGAACGGCGCTTGAGGATCTTGTATAGTCAATATTACTCTCATGATTTATAATACGTTGTAGTTCAAATATACAAATTATAGCACAAAAACTACGAAATTACGACCTATTTCTTCCCTTTCTTCTTACTTTCCTCTTGTGCTTTCATCGCATCGTTTAACCGCTGCATGAAAGGTGATTTTTTTACATTTCCTGCCTGATGATTTTTTCTATTCTCATCCAACTTCGCTCTCAATTCGTCTTCGTTTACAAAACGTTTGATAATCAACTGCTGACCGATAGTCACAATATTGGAAACGAAATAATAGAAACTCAACCCTGCTGGGAAGGAGTTTAAGACAAACATAAAAACTACAGGCATCGCATACGATACTATTTTCATAGGTCCTTGCACTGCGGTACTCATCTGATTGTTAAACCAAGTATAAACCAACGTAGAAATCGTCATCAAGAACGTAAACAAACTGATGTGGTTGTCCAATACATTCCATCCAAACAAAACGAAATTCTCTTTCCACGTAATAACAGCATCGTAGGTAGACAAGTCGGGCGTCCATAAAAATGCTTGTTGTCTCAGTTCGATAGCATTAGGAAAGAACGAGAACATTGCAAACAAGATAGGCATTTGAAGTAGCACAGGAATACAACCGGCCATTGGGTTAATACCTACTTTCTGATACAACTGCATTTGTTCGGCTTGAACTTTCGTCATATCATCGCCAAGTCGCGCTTTTATCTCATCCAACTCCGGCTTCATCACCTTCATTTTGGCCATAGAAATATACGACTTATATGAAAGAGGAAACAACACCATTTTCAATAAAAGAACCAATATAATAATAATGACACCGTAACTTCCTATTACACTTTCCAGCAAGTGAAAGACAGGTAATACCACAAAACGGTTGATCCATTTTATAACGGGCCAACCCAAATTGACATTTTCTTCAAACCCTTCTGTTACATTTTTACAAACATCAAATTCATTTGGACCAAAGAAATAAATATAATTTCCTTTGCCCGTACTAATATCGTTGATAGGCAACAAAACCGTAGCTTCCAATTCTTTAATGTTGGTAGAATCGTCGCCGGTAACTCTTGAGGATAATTGTGCGCCAGAAAAGGAGTTTTTAGCAATAAGCGCAGAGTTGAAAAATTTCTGCTTCATATTCACCCATTGTACGGGTACTTCTAACTTTTCAGATTCTTCGCTTCTCGAAGCCTCTGTCAAATAATCATATCCTTCTTCTTTGGTGTAATAATTCACCGTAGAGCGGTCACGACTTTGGTTGATGTCGTATTCTATTTTTTGTAATTTATTTTTCCATGTAAATACCGCAGGTGTATTTTTTACCAAACCAGCCAATCCTACCAATTTAATATCGTAATCCAACTGAAAACCTTCTGCTCCAAGTACAAAAGATTGCTCCACATATTTACCTTCTGAAACAGGCAGTCTAAATACCACAGATTGTTTGTCTCCTTCTTTTTTTACTACTCCAGTGAAGTAAAGTTCGTTTAGGTCTACTTCCCTATTATCCGAAGTCGCAATTTTTAACGCTATTTTACTGCTCACCTCATTGGCTAAATACAGAGGTTTTTTATCGTAGGTGAAATAATTTTTAAGCAATACTCTTTTTACATTTCCACCTTTAGAAGAAAGTGTCACTTGAATATTTTTATTTTCAAGTACCAATTCTTCTTCTTTACCAGAACCTCCAGCAGCAAAAACGCCATATTTTTCAGAGTACTCCTTGTTTAAAACAGAATCTGCCAACACTACAGATTTTACTGTATCCAGCGGTGCTAGTGCTTGTTCGACTACTTTTGTAGTATCGATTACGGTTGTATTTTTCGGACCTGGTTCGGGGCCAAAAAATTGAATGTACACCATAAAAAGTACGGCAATAAGGCTAAATCCTATAATCTGATTCCTATCCATTGTATTTATTAAATCTATGTATTAAAATTATTTATTTATCTAAAGAATTATCCATCGACGCTTTTATGAATTTCACAAAAAGAGGATGAGGATTTAAAGCCGTGCTTTTCAACTCAGGGTGGAACTGTACACCTACAAAAAAGGGATGGTCTTTTATTTCTACAATCTCTACCAAATTACCATCAGGATTAATACCCGAAGCAATCATTCCTGCTTTGTTGTACTTATCCAAATATTTATTGTTGAACTCAAAGCGATGGCGGTGTCTTTCGTTGATTTTACTCTTGCCATAAATAGAATACGCTTTGGTGCCTTTTACTATTTCGCAAGGATAAGATCCCAATCGCATGGTGCCCCCTTTTTGTGTTACTTTTTTCTGAGCCTCCATCATGTCTATTACTGGATTGGGAGTAAGCGGATCTATTTCAGCCGAATTTGCGTCTTTTATTCCTACTACATTTCTTCCAAATTCAATCACCGCGCATTGCATTCCTAAACAAATACCGAAGAATGGAATTTTATTTTCACGTGCGTATTTCACCGCTATTATTTTACCATCCAATCCTCTAGAACCGAACCCTGGCGCTACAAGGATTCCGTCTGGTGAACCTAGACTAAGCGCTAAATTTTCGTCGGTTAAGTGTTCCGATTGAACCCATTTCAATTTCACTTTACATTCGTTCACTACACCTGCATGTACAAAAGATTCGGTGATGGACTTATAGGCATCTGGCAATTCTACATATTTCCCTACTACCGTAATATGTACTTCTCGAGTTGGATTTTTTAGTTTACCCAAGAAGGTTTTCCAAGATTCTAAATCGGGTTCGTTTTTATGAGCCATTTTAAGTTTGGCCAATACACGTTCGTCGAGCTTCTCTTTTTTCATCAACAATGGCACGTCATAAATCGTCTCCGCATCGATGGATTCGATTACAGAATTGACATTTACATTGCAAAACAAGGCTATTTTTTTCCTTAAATCAGCATTTACTGGATATTCTGATCGACAAACTAAAATGTCAGGCTGAATACCTGCTTCGGAAAGCATTTTTACAGAGTGTTGAGTAGGTTTTGTTTTTAATTCACCTGCGGCTTTCAGAAACGGCAATAACGTAAGGTGGATCACGAGTGTATCGTGTGGCGCCATTTCCCATCTAAATTGTCTTACTGCTTCTAGAAACGGAAACGATTC
>JAYSUZ010000094.1:0-4240 GCA_043718845.1 Cytophagales bacterium | reverse complement strand
TGTATATTTGGACAAAGTTGATTATTAAACCTATAAAATTCAAGATATAATGAGTTTAAAAGAACAAATTGATGGCGATATCAAAAAGGCGATGTTAGCAAAAAATCAAGTAGAATTGCTTGCGTTAAGAGCTATAAAGTCACAAATTTTGCTTGCAGAGACAGAAAAAGGAGCAAAAGAGGAGCTTACTGTAGAGGCAGAATTGAAACTGCTGTCTAAAGCCTCTAAACAAAGAAAAGAATCTGCTGAAGTGTTTGGGCAGCAAGGAAGGAAAGATTTGGAAGAGAAAGAATTGGTAGAGCTTGCTGTAATAGAGCGCTATATGCCTAAGCAACTAACGGAAGAAGAGATAAAAGTAAAAGTACAAGCCATTATAGCCCAAATGGGCGCTACAAGTGCTGCGGATATGGGCAAAGTAATGGGTATGGCTACGAAAGAATTGGCAGGATTGGCCGATGGGAAAATAATTTCGGCCTTGGTAAAGAGTCTTTTATCTTAATAATAAAGCGTTACTATAAAGCAGCACTGCCGCATACTACGGTTCTGTTTTATAGTAACTATAGCTTTGATGTTGAAAAATAAAAAATGTAAGGACTTTAATTTGAATTGAAAATTTCAAACTTTATAGTACTTTGCATTGTTATGTATTACAAAGTGAACAACTAAATATGGCATTTACAGTTAGAGAAGAAGGTGAATTTAAGTACATTGATGAAGGCGAAGGCGAAGTTTTCCTTTTGTTGCATGGGTTATTTGGTGCTTTGAGTAATTGGGAAGCAGTGATTAAGTATTTTTCTACAAAATATAGGGTTATTATTCCACTCATGCCTATTTATGAAATGCCCATTCGTTCGGCTGGCATTGAAGGATTGGTAAGTTATATTGATCGATTTGTAAAGATGAAATCGTTAGAAAATATGACGCTTTTAGGAAATTCATTAGGCGGTCATATTGCGTTGGTTTATACTTTAAATAATAAAAATAAAGTTAATCATTTAGTACTTACGGGTAGTTCGGGCTTATTTGAAAGTTCTATGGGTAGTTCTTATCCCAAACGAGGAAGTTATGATTATGTAGAAAAACGTGTGGGGTATACCTTTTACAATCCTAAAACGGCTACAAAAGAACTGGTAGACGAGGTATTTGATGTAGTATCAAGTATTCAAAAATGTTTAAGAATTGTGAGTATTGCCAAATCTGCGCAAAGGCACAATATGGCAAACGATATAACAAATATAGGCATTCCTACGTTATTGGTATGGGGATTGAACGATACCATTACACCACCCTTGGTTGGGCATGAATTTAATAGATTAATCCCCAAATCGGAGTTGAAGTTTATAGACAAATGCGGACATGCACCTATGATGGAGCACCCCGATAAGTTTAATAAATATGTACAAGAATTTCTTGATAAGCATAAGGTATAATGTTATAGAAGACACCAAATGGTAGCAGAAGACTTAATTAACGAAATGATTCCACCGCTGAAACTTTCTGACTCTGGTGAGAAAGCAAAACATTGGATGGAAGAATTGCGTTTATCGCAGTTGCCAGTAGTGGATAAAAACAGTTACCAAGGATTATTATTAGAAGATACGCTTTTAGATTCTGAAAATTTAAATAAAAAAATATCAGAATTCAGATTAGATTATAAAGACTTGGCCATCTTGCCGGGTACGCATTATTACGACGTTATCAAAATGGCTACGAGTAATAAATTGCAGATTCTGCCCGTTATAGATGCCTCTAAAAAATTTCTTGGTGTAATATCGTTGAATGAAACCGCTATCGCTATTGCACAGATGTTTGCAAGTCAAGGTCCTGGAGGAATTTTGTTGATTAGTATGAAAGATCAAGATTATTCCATGGCTCAGATTAGTAGATTGATTGAAGCAAACGATTGTAAAATACTAAGTTCTTTTGTAGTGACAGATGAACGTGTGCCAGGACAAGTTAATCTTACGTTGAAATTAAGTAAAACAGATTTGGCTAGAGTTATAGCTACTCTCGAAAGGTATGACTATAACGTAATTACCCAGTTTCATGAAACCGAACTCATCAATAACGATCAAGAACGATTAGATTTATTGATGAAATATTTGAATATGTAGCGCTCGTAAAATATAACAAAATACTACGTTTTACTTGTTTTTAATTTTTTAAAATAGTCCCTTCAATTCACTTAGACATTCAATTTCATGTGTTATCATTTCTGTATGAAGTTGCTTATGCCTATTGATAAAAAGTTGATCAAGCCCTGCATTGCGAGCACCTAAAATGTCGGCATGCAAATCGTCGCCTATCATAATAGATTCATGGGCACTAGCCGCGCTAATAGTAAGGGCAAAATCAAATATTTTTTTATCAGGTTTCATAAATCCACATACATCCGACTCTATCACCTGCGTGAAATAGGGCGTTAGACCAGAGGTAGAAAGTTTTAGTTGCTGCGTTTCTTTGAAGCCATTTGTTATGATGTGTAAGGTATAACCTTTGTTTCGTAAGTCTTCCAGCGCTTCTAGTGTAAAAGGAAACAGTTGCGCTTTGGTAGGGCATAACGCCAGAAATTCTTTTTCAAGACTGCTTGGTATTTTTGCCTTTTCATGACCAAGCTGCGCAAAGGTATATTCGAATCGATTCGAGCGAATCTCTTCTTTTGTAACCGTTCCTCTATGGTACCCATCCCATAGCTGATCGTTTATTTTTTTGTAGACGGTATAGAACTGATCGTTGGAAAAATTAAGTTTCGAAAAGTCATATTTATAGTATAACTCATCAAGTGTAAGTCTGCAATTGGTATTGAAATCCCAAAGGGTATGGTCTAGGTCGAAGAAAATGTGGGTGTACTTTTTCATGCTTTATAGCGATTATAGGGAAGGTAGTTTGAATTTTTTTTGTTTTAAATGAAGTTGTCGTATAGCTAGTTCGCTATTGGAGTATAATGTTCGGTATTCGTATAAATCTTTACGAAGAAGTTCATTTTTGTCGAAATAGTTCAAGAAATCGCCTATTATTTTTTTGTAGTAGGGGTTTATATAATAATAAACCCACTGATCTTCTTTTCTATAGTTTAGTAGATCGTTGCTTTTCAGGTAGCCAAGATGTCTAGATATTTTGGTTTGTGTAAAATCTAATATTATTTCAAGGTCTGAAATGCACATTTCTTCTGTTTTAAAGATAAGATGCATAATTCTAATCCGAGCTTCATCGCTAAAGCATTTGAAAAGAGCGGTTCCTTTTTGTAGTTCCAAAAGGTGATTTTTTTAAGTTTCAAATATAAATATACTATACATTGCCGATATTCATAAAGAATTGATAATTTTAAATGTAATTTGACGTTGAGTAAAGGGGGTAAAAAAGATGAGAAGTGTGTGTTTAATAATGAGTATGTTTATGGCGCTCCATGTTTATGCGCAAAAGCAGCCGTTGAAAGTGGTGCAAGTGTCTGGCCTTGTTGTGAGTGGCGACAGCTTGTATGGAGTTTCTGGTGTTTCTGTTTATGTTTCCAATTCAGGCAGAGGTACTATTACAAACTATGTTGGTTATTTTTCCTTGCCCGCTCTTTCTGGCGATAGTATTTTGATCAATTCTTTTGGTTATAAACTCAGGCGGTATGTAGTGCCGGATACACTGAAATTGGATAAAATGAGTTTAATTATCGAACTCATAGAAGATACCTTGATTTTACCTTCGGTAGAAATATTTCCTTGGCCTACAGAGTCTTTGTTTAAAGAAGCATTTCTTAGTCTCAAACTACCAGAGATTGATGTAAATAATATGAATCAAAATCTTAACGAGCAAGTATTGAAGCGTATGCTGTACTCTTCTTCGGCGAGCAGTGCCGAAAATCATCGTTATTATATGAATAAGCAGCAGCAAGTGGCAGATAATCGGTATACCTCCGTTTCTCCTGCCATGGTATTTACAAATCCGTTTGCATGGAGCAGGTTCATAAATGATGTAAAAAAGAAACGATTCAAGAGTACACTTCAAGAAAAAGAGGATACCGATGACGAAGAAGAGTAGCTTGCATTTTATTTTTGGTATGCTTCTTGTAAAACTATTTTTAAACATATCCTAAATTAGATTTGATAAAAAAAATCAATAGGCTATATTTGTAAAGATATCATTAAATAAATCAGTATATTATGAAGGGAATTGGGTTCTTTTTTAGTGCAATGCTTGTGCTGCTGAACGCAGCATCAAATGCTCAAGGGATTTTGAAAAAGCACAGTAT
>JAYSUZ010000093.1:0-1944 GCA_043718845.1 Cytophagales bacterium | reverse complement strand
GTAATGTGCTTTGTGGTAATGTTAATGAAGGGATATTTTTGGGTGGGTCGTCACCGCTAACGCTGGACTCTTATATTTACGGGAATAAGATTGGAGTTGGTGCTGATGGGGTTACACAAATTGGTAACGAAAAATATGGGGTACAGATTTGGGGTGGTCAAAGGATTCGTATCGGTGGCGTTTCTGCTGGACAGGCCAATATAATAGCTTTCAATGGTTACACTTTTGCAAGCCCTCCAACTGGAATAACATTAAATCAGGGGCCAGGGGTACTAATTGATGGAGGAGGATCTAGCTTGATTTCTATACGAGGAAACAGTATTTACTGCAATGCAGGAAAAGGAATTTTACTTCTAGGGGGACCTAATTATGGTATACAGCCTCCAACTGTTGGGAGCATTACAAGTGGAGCTAATACTATAAGTGGTGCCGCTGGTTCAGTTATTAATAATACTCAAATAGTTGATGTATATAGAAATATAAAAGGACCAAATCCCGCAGGTTGCGATTGCGAAGGTCAAGTTTACTTAGGTACTGCAACTGTAGCCGCAGATGGCTCTTGGAGTTTGACACACGGTTTAGCATTAAATGCTACGCAACAGACAAATTTATCTGCTACAAGGACGGACAACAATAGTCCAGTTCCAAATACCTCTGAATTTTCAGCTTGTGCCACACCACTCCCCGTAGAACTTACTTCTTTTAATGTTATTTTAAAAGAGGGGATTGTAACGCTTGACTGGGTATCTATATGGGAAATCAACACCAACTATTTTGAAATTGAACGAAGTAAAGATGGTAAACATTTTGAAGTTATTGGTAGTGTAAAAGCCTCTGGAAATAGTCAACAAACTATTTCATATAGTTTCATAGATACTGATCCAACTTCTTTAAGTTCAGATAAAGTATATTACCGGTTGAAACAAGTTGACAATGATGATTCCTATAGTTACTCATTAATAAAAGTTATTGCACTAAACAGCAATGAAGTCTTCATCTATCCCAACCCCACGAATGGGTTACTAAATATCTCCTTTAGTGTAATTAATACTTCTGAAGTAACGATTAGAATAATAGATATTCTTGGTAAAGAAGTTTATTTGACTAATTCAAACCAATTTGATATTTCCGCATTATCTACGGGTATATATTTTGTACATATAAGTTACGGTACGAGTAATTGGATTGAGAAAATTCATAAATGGTAAGGTTAAGGTAAATTCTTTTCACATAATCATAAGAGCTTAGATTTAGGCACTAAATACTGTTGTATTTAGTGCCTAAATCTAAGCTCTTAAAAAAACGAATAGCAGGAGATTTTCAAATTAAGCGCCCTTAATTTGAAAATATAAATCCAAGCGCAACCAGCAGACAGAAAAGCAAATCAGTATTGAAGAGAATACATAGCCTTTTTTTCAACGTCTCTAAAAAATAAGTAACGCTACTAAAAAGATCGACGAATCGGATTAAAAGAATTGAACTAGTAGGAAATAATAGGAAATTTGCGACAATTTATTGAAGGACTTAATATATAATTAATTTTAAGACACTTAATTTATTTTAAATAAAAATAACGATAATTTTTATACTAATAATGCTATTTTTTCGTATATTAAGGTAACCAAACCTTACAACTATGAAAAAGAGACGAAGTGTAGCGGGTATGTTGGGGATAATGCTCTTATTTTCAAACTTACTGATGGCAGAAGCCGACAGAGAAATGTTGGTAAAACGATGGAAGGTCGTAAAACACCTGAAACTAGGCAAAGTGGTACCAATAACAGAAGATGATTTCTTGCAATTTACGAGTGATGGTGTTTATGAACATGTACGCAATCATTACTATGCCAAAGGTAGCTGGGCTTTGAATGCCGATGAGATTACGATTAACACTGCAAATTCGACCAATTGGAAAATCGTTTCGGTTTCTGAGACGTCAATGTC
>JAYSUZ010000092.1:0-9778 GCA_043718845.1 Cytophagales bacterium | reverse complement strand
AACTAAACCGTTTTAACTGCTTTTGGAACAGCAATTTCAACTCTTTTGTTTTCTTTAATTCTTGCAGATTTACCTTGTTTTTCTCTGATGTAGAATATTCTAGCTCTTCTTACAGCGCCTTTTCTAACCAGTTCAACTTTGTCTACGCTAGGAGAAAGAAGTGGGAAAATTCTTTCTACTGCTATACCACCAGAAATTTTCCTTACTGTGAATGACTCACCATTTGTGTTTGGATTTTTTCTTTGGATAACAACACCTTGAAAATTCTGGATTCGCTCCTTATTACCTTCTTTAATTTTCACGTGTACGTTGATCGTATCACCTGAACTGAAATCAGGGATGTCTTTTCTTTTTGCGTTGAAGTCTGCTTCAACAATTTTAAGCAACAGGCTCATATATAATTACTTTAAAATAACTTTCCTAAATCGGATTGCAAAGATATTGGATTCTTTTCAATTTTCTAAATTATTAACAAAAAAAACATACTTTATTAAGTAAAATTATTCAAATTATTAAACACCAAGTTATTAACAAATGGCTTAAATTACAGAAGAGGCGCCTAAATAAGAGCGAACGCATTATTTGGCCTTTCTCTACACCTTTATTCTATCAACCCTGGCCTTCTTTTCATGGTACGCTCTACCGATTGCGCCGTTCGCCATTTATTTATCTCCGCTTCGTGACCGGAGAGCAGCACATCGGGCACTTTCCATCCTTTGTACTCGGCAGGTCTTGTATATACGGGTGGCGCCAAAAGGTCGTCTTGAAAAGAGTCGGTTAGTGCAGAAGTCTCATCCGACAATACGCCAGGAATAAGCCTAATAATAGCATCCGATACCGCCGCCGCAGCGATTTCACCCCCAGAAAGCACATAGTCGCCAATACTTATTTCGTGGGTAATAAACTGCTCGCGTACACGCTCGTCCACTCCTTTATAATGACCACAGAGAATAATAATATTTTCTAGAAGGGAAAATTTATTTGCTATTTTTTGACTAAAATTTTCTCCATCAGGGGTCATATAGAGCACGGCATCGTACATTCGTTCCGACTTTAATTTACTAATACAATTATCAATCGGCTCTATCATCATCACCATCCCGGCACCGCCACCAAAAGCATAGTCGTCGGTTTGGCGTTGTTTATGGGTAGAAAATTCTCGTACATCGTGTACATGCACTTCTACAATATTTTTATCGGCAGCCCGCTTTAGTATGGAGTGCGCAAAAAAGCTGTCTAGTAATTTGGGCAAACAAGTAATGATGTCGATGCGCATTGGAGTAGGAAGTTTAGGGTTTAGGGTTGAAGGTTTAAAGTTGAAGGTTTAGGGTTTTAGGCATAGGATTTAAGGGTGGAAGCTCAGCGTTTTTTTAAACTTTAAACTTTCAACCCTAAACTTTTTACTTTAAACCTTACAAGTAAATTTCTAATAGTCCTTCGGGGATTTCTATATGGACTACTTTTTTGCTTTTCTCTACCTTGGTAATCAGCTCTTCGCTAGCAGGGATGAGTATTTCTTTTTCTTTATAGTCCATCGCCAATACGTCTTGGCCTGGGAGTGTATAAACGTCTGTTATTTTCCCTAGCATTCCAAGGGTCTTGTCGGATACCGTGAATCCTATAAGGTCGGAATACATAAAGATTGAATCGTCCTTATCGGGCAGCAGGGTGAGTGGAAGAAAAAGCTCCTTGTCGAAAAGTGTTTCGGCAGCTTTTAAGTCTTTTATATCTTCTATCGTAAAAATAGCTTTTTTCCCTTGAACGGATATTTTTTCAACAAAAAAAGGAATCAGTTTGTTGTTAATATTAACAAAAACTGATTCCAATTTTGAAAATTCTATAGGAAATTCTGCTACAAAAATAGCTTTAAGATCTCCTTTTAGGCCATGTGCTCTGGTTATTTTCCCTAGTTTAAAACAAGAGTCAAAATTCATAGCGGCCTAATAATTATTCTGATTTTGCTTCTTCTGTAGGAGTCTCTGCTGCTGCTTCTGCAACGGGAGCTTCTTCTACTGGCGCTACAAATACTGCTGCTGCTTTCTTAACTTTGATTGCTTCAGCTCTTTTCAAGTTCACCGCAGATTCTGCTACAAGTGCCGCTTTTTTGTTCGTAGACTTAGCAGTTGCTAAATCAGCTACTTTTTTATCCGCTGCAGCTTGTTTCTGAATTTTCCAGTCGCCTAGTTTTTGATCAGCCGTTTCTTGTGTGATTGCTTTTTTCAAAACACCAATTTGTAAGTGTTTTCTAAATAAAACCCCTTTATCAGAAAGGATCGTTTTAGTAGTGTCCGTTGGTTGAGCACCTTTCATAATCCATTCAAATGCTTTCTCATCGTTAAGCACTATCGTGGCTGGGTGTGTTTGTGGGTTATAAGTCCCAATTTTCTCAATGAATTTACCGTCGCGCGGTGATCTTGAGTCGGCTACTACAATATCAAATATTGGTAGTTTTTTTCTGCCTCTTTTTGCTAATCTGATTTTAACTGACATATATATTTTTTTTAAGTCGATGGAACCCGTCCATC
Organism: Cytophagales bacterium; assembly: GCA_043718845.1. Lineage (GTDB taxonomy): Bacteria > Bacteroidota > Bacteroidia > Cytophagales > Cytophagaceae > JANYCO01. Next base: position 7,253 of record JAYSUZ010000092.1, on the reverse strand, counting down.
TGTAATAGTTTGCAAAGGTAAGAAAAATTGTTTAATTCGCAAAAGAAGAATTTTACGAAACCCATAACGAATAGGCATGAAACTCTGTTTTGCTACTAATAATAAAAATAAAATACTGGAAATCAGATCACTACTTGGTGATAAATTCGAACTTTTAAGTTTACAAGAAATAGGTTGTACCGAAGAATTACCTGAAACATCGACTACTATAGAGGGCAATTCGCTTCAAAAAGCGGCATACGTTTGGGAAAACTATGGTGTAAATTGTTTTTCGGACGATTCTGGACTAGAAGTAACTGTACTAGAAGGTGCGCCAGGCGTTTCTTCCGCCATGTATGCTGGCCCTGAATGCAATCCAGAAAATAACATGGACTTACTCTTAAAAAATCTAGAGAGGCAGATCGATCGATCTGGGCGTTTCCGAACGTGTATCACCTTAATTTTAAATGGTGAAACGCATCAGTTTCAAGGTACTGCCGAAGGGGAAATCCTAAAAATTCGACAGGGTGAAAAAGGATTTGGCTACGATCCAATATTTCAACCGTCTGGGTATACTTGTTCGTTTGCTGAAATGAGTAGAGAGGAAAAAAATGCTATCAGCCACAGAGGAAAAGCCGTGAAGCAATTAATAACCTTCCTTACAAAAATTCAATAGAACATGCACAATACCCCTTATATTATTGGCATTTGCGGAGGAAGCAGTTCGGGAAAAACGCTTTTTATTTCAAAACTAAAAGCCCTTTTCCATTCCGATCAACTTTGTGTTATTTCGCAAGACGAATACTACAAAGACAAAAAATACCAAACAATAGACAGCAATGGCATAGAAAATTTCGATTTGCCTACAGCCATAGATGTAGAAAACTTTCAAAGAGACTTACAAAAACTGATGAATGGTGAAACAATCCAAAAACTGGAATACACGTTCAACAATCCCGCTCTCGTACCAAAATTATTGGAGTTCAGACCAACACCTGTAATTGTAGTAGAAGGAATTTTTATTTTTCATTTTGAAGAAATTTTCAATCGGCTGGATTTTTCGGTTTTTATTCATACCAAAAAAGACCTGAAACTTAACCGCAGAATAAAACGGGATGCAGAAGAGAGAGGATACGATTTAAAACATGTTTTATATACCGATAAAAATCATGTACACCCCTCCTATCAAAAATTCATCAAACCTTTTAGACATGAGGCCGATATCGTAATTCCCAATAATGAAAAAGGATTTGACAACGGGCTCTCTTTAGTAGCGTTGCTTATTACACATCATCTAGCTCCAAAGAACGTTTAGCACTATTCTTTAATCTCTACTTCTGCCCTTCTATTCAAGTACCTATTTCCAGGATTGTCGCTCCCGTCTTCGTTCTCATTAGGCGCTATAGGCTGGGATTCTCCAAACCCTTTGCTCTTCATGCGTTTTTTATTTATGCCTTTGTTTTGCAAGTAGCTCTCAATAGATTTGGCTCGTTTGTTCGACAGCTCATCGTTGTATCGATCTGACCCTTTGTTGTCCGTATGCGCCGCTATAAAAATTTTTACCTCTGGATATTCGTCCATAAACGCAACCATACTATCCAAACTTTTGGAATGGTCTCTAATAAAATTTGCATCGTCAAAATCGTAGTTTAATAATATTTTTAACCCCACAAGTTGATGATTCGTTTTCACGTCTTCTAATAGCTTCGCAACGGTATATGTTTTTTCATCCTCTTTCACGGCAACGAGTTTTACCGTATCTATTATTTTCACCGCTTGTTTCAAAAATAGATTAACCGTTACCAAGTCTATTCTTTTTGCGTTCAACAAATCGTACTCGGCGTCGGAAGTGTCGGTTTCAAATGTATTCTCCATTTTTCTACCTTCTACTGCCGTTGAGAATGTAAAAAATGCCGTATCCGTTTTGGTATACGCATAAATCAAATACTCCTTAGCAGGCTCCAACGAAAACAAACGATGCGTTTTTTTCAATTCAGGATAAAAGCCCTTGTCTACAATACTGTTGTCCTGTTCTTTCTTAAATAGAAGTTCCTTTTTAGCTAAAAAATCAGAAATACTTCTCCTATAGTCTGCCGCTAAGCTGTCGGTATAAGAACTGTCGGATTGGTAATATAGGTTCGCATTATAAGGAACAGTCTTTTCATCCTTGTTTCTAACATAAACTACAATTTCGGCAGAATCTAATTTTTGTTTACTTTCATAATTAGCCGCCACTACATTAAGCAAGAAAGGGTTTTGCAAATTAAAACTATAAATATCATCACAACAGGTTTCACTTGTAAGGTGGTACCCTTCTGGACGGTTAGAAACAAAAAAACCTTCGTTTGTATTTCTGTTTATAGAGTAGTAGGTATCGTCAACCCTTGTATTGATCGGTTTTCCTATGTTTTTCGGAGGTGTCCATTGGTTTAATTTTCCTGTTGTTTTAAACACGTCGTAGCCTCCAAATCCAAAATGAAAATTGGAGCTAAAATAGAGAAGAGCCGATTGACTCTCGTAAAATGGCGTAGCTTCGTCTCGAATGGTATTAATAGTACGGCCAAGATTTTGTGGTTTTTTTAGTTCCCCCATTTTATCAAAGGCTGCATACCAAATATCCAGTCCTCCAAATCCACCCTTTCTGTTAGAGGTAAAAAACAATACTTCTGTAGTTGTTTTTCCATTGGAAAAGCTTCCTATACAAGGCTGTGTAGTAGTATGTCCTGCGGCATTAATAACGCTGCCTAGTTTCTCTGGTTTTTGAAAAACACCTTCTTTCACCTGGCTTACATAGATTTTACACTCCATCCGATTGTTCGCATTGGGCAAACATCGGGTAAAATAAAATCGTGTTTTATCTGCCGAAAACGTCCCATTGGCATTGCTTTCAAAAACAGTATTCACTACAGGCAACTCTGTAGATTGCCCCCAACTATTATTTTCGAGTGTGGAGCGCAGCAGTTTTACATGAAACGTATGTGCCTCATCGGGCTTCACAGATAGAATTGTATCTGCTTGTAGAGAGGCAAATATTAAGGTGCTGTCGTTCATCAGGGCAGGGGAAAATTCAGAATATTTAGAATTTACATGGTCTCCAAGATGTACAATATCAAGAGGATTGCTCGCATCTCTATTTTTAATAGCATAGTCGCAAGAGGACACTTCGTTGAGTGCAAATTTTTTGAAATTGATTTTATTGTGGTCTTTGAATTTGCTGTTTGCGAATCGAGAAAATTGCGATTTCGCTTCTTCGTACTTTGCATTGTATTTAAGCGATTCGGCATATCGAAAATGGGCTTCTGTAATCTCTTTTTTCTCCAAAGCCGTTACTTTTTCATACCACTTTTCAGAATTTCTATAATCTCTCGCATGAAAATAAGCGTCCGCTAGTTTGTGCATATACTTCTTATTCGTAGGCTGCTCTTTTACCAACGCTTCCAAATGCTCTACCGCATTATAGTAGCTGGATTTGTCAATTAACTTGTGTGCTACCTTATGTTTTTTTTGATGTGTCAATTTTTTCACATCCCGCTCTTGAGCATAAGAAAACAACGCTACACCGAAGGTGATAAGGCAAAATAAAAAAAGATTTTTTTTCATAATTGTACTAAAATATTAAAATATTCCGCAAGGAATAGTGTGATCGTTTGGTAAAGCTCTTTTAAAAAGCCCCATATACGTAAGTGTTATTTCGAATGCACTTGTCGGTGCTTTGCTCGTTACTTGTGGTGTATTTTTTACATTGCGTAGCGACGACGCGGTGTAATCGTAGGAGAAAGCAACGTTAAAATTATTGTGTTTTACGCCCACCATTAGAATAACCGCATCTCTTACACGGTACCAAGGACCTGCCATTATCATTGTTTTTTTACTACCCGTCTTTTTCAACGTATACCCCACAGATGCTCCAATATTCAAGTTCATCGCCTTGGACTGGTACATGTACAAAAGCTCAGGGTGTAAACTTATTTTTTCTGTCCACTGGTATTCTAAACCACCATACCATAAGGGTCTTAGCGTAAGATTATTTTTATCATTAAAATTTAGCGCCGCAGGAATAACACTTTCTTTTGGAGCGATCACATTGAAAGCGGATACCCCTGTATGAATATCCGTTTTAGCATTAAGTTTATACATCCACGCCACGCCAACATTCACGTTTACATAACTCGTCCGAACAACACCGGTCTCTTCTCCGGAAAGCAATGCCGTATTTACTTGGTATTCCTCTATTTGGTTGTTGAAATATAGCTTTGAATAATCCAGCGACTTCTGAACATAGCCACCTTGAACGCCAACAGAAAGTCGGTTTCTTTTCTGCTTGTCCAAAATTTTATGGTACGAAACCGATGCAATTGCTGTATTATTTTGAATCGTATTGCTGCCCAACTGATCGTTAAATACAAAAATTCCTACACCTAGCTTGTCGCCTGTTAAGGGATTAATGGTAAAATTCATATCACCACTTACCGCCATCGTACTGAAGGGCGAATTGATCTGTTTCCACTGACTTCTATAAATAGTGGTTACACGGTAATCGTATCGGAATAGTCCAGTCAATGCTGGGTTTAGCAGCGTTGGGGTATTGTAAAATTGCGAAAAATGAATGTCTTGTCCCAAGGACCAATTTCCCATAAGACCAAGTACAAACACGAGTATTATTATTTTATTCTTCATACTATTTTTTATCTGACAAGTGTCACGTTACCGCTTAAGGCTATTTCTTTCCCTTGTCGAGTTTTTGCTTTTACATAATAAACATATACCCCTAGTGGCTGGTCTTTGCCTTTGTAGGTACCGTCCCAAACTGCTTTTAGATCGGAGGCGCCATCAAATACTTTTTCTCCCCATCGGTTGTAAACAGAAAACTCTATCAATTCTGAAATTCCTTTGTATACCGGTTTAAATCCGTCGTTACTGCCGTCTCCATTGGGGCTAAAAGCATTGGGCAAAACAAGATGTACGCCAAGTTTTATCTTTATCCGTATAGTATCTGTGCAACCAAATTCATTGTATACAATTTGTTCTACAATAACTTCGTCGAATTCTTCGTTAAAATTATGTTCTGGATTCTTATTCAGAGAATCTGTAATCGTCAGGCTTTGTCCATCACCAAAATTCCAAAGCCATTTTACCGCTCCCGAAGATTGGTCTGTAAAAAGAATAGGAACCCCTCCTACCAAGTCATTTTCATCAAAACTAAATCCCGCTTTCGGATTTGGATTAACGCTCACTGTTTTCACAATTGTATCTACACATTTTGAAACTTTACTTTCGATATAGAGCCCTACTTGATAGGCTCCAATACTAGAGTAGGAATGTGGAGGGCTACTAAAAGCAGCGGAGGTAGTAGAGAAAATATTTCCATCTCCAAAATCCCATGACCATTTCTCCAACGTATCTTTAGGAGAAGGTTGCGAAAGGTCTACAAACTGCATCGTTTGACCTATACATACCGGAGCTGCTGTGAAATTAGGCGTAGGAAGCAGGTAAATTCTAATCGACTCGGTCGATTCGTTTTTACACCCATACTCAGTATTAAATATTTCACATTTTACATTGTATAGGCCCGAATCTGGAAATATATGAAAAGGCTCCTGAACATCAGCGCCTAATGATCCATCGCCAAAATCCCAATGTATACTATCTATATTTACCTCAGTAAAAGTGCCACATAAATAAAGGAATTTCGTCCTTTGATTTTTACAATTACTTTCAGGACAAACGATTGGTACCGGTAAACCAATGACAGCAAACCCGAAATTATCTATAATTTCCTCGCAACCGTCCGCATTGGTAGCCACTAATTTCGCAAAATAATTTCCATTTTTAGTGAACGAAACAACTGGATTTTGAAGCGTGGAAGAACTCTGGAGTATTCTGTTATAGGGCGGTACGTCATCTTGGAGGTCGAAATCCCATTTCCAACTGGTTACAGGGCTTCCTATTTTCTTAGACGCATAGAAGTGGAGCAACTCGCCAGCGCATTGCTTACCAATCATCGAATCTATCTCAACATTAAAGGCAGGGAAGATAGAAATGTTTTTGGCATACGTCCTTGTACATCGATTGTTGTTGTATTTCATCGTCAGCTTAATATCGTAGTTCTGCCCTGCCGACGAAGCGGGGAAGGTATATTTCCCATCGAAGTAATAATACGCAACAGGCACTGCTGGTATGGAAACGGGTGGAAAAAATTGAAATTTAGGCTTGTTGAGAAACAGCGTATCCAATTCAAAATTCCAAATAAGACTGTCTACATACAAGCCACGAGGACTTTCGAAGGTCAACTCTTGTCCTATACAGAACGGCGAAGGTTCGACGAGGAAATGGTTGTCGGGCAGAATAAATACAAAATTTTGAACCGCAGTATCGGAGCATGATTTCGCATCAAAAACCGTCAATTTTACTTTATAGATTCCTTCTGCACTGTACACATGCGTTGGGTCTTTTAGTAGTGGATTGGTGGTAGAAAAATTTGTTCCGTCGCCAAAATCCCAGTCCCAACGTACGGCACCCCAATACGAATCGGTATTGTCATGAAACTTTACTTGGTCGGTCAATTCGCAATACGGATCGTTGAAGAAAGCAGGAAGAAGACCGTCCAGCACAAACACCATCGCCGTATCAATACAACCGTAAGCATCTCTTACCGTAGCAATGTATGTGCCGGGTGCACTCACTACTCTGGTAAGCCCTGTGCTGCCATTGTCCCAAGAAACCGTATACGGTGGAACCCCATCGGTAGGGCTTACTACCGCGTGCAAGGTCGTATTGGGATTGCTACAGTCAAAATAAAAGCTAGGCTCTATAATCGAGACAATAGGACGGGGATTGATATGAATTATTTTTGACGCCGTACTTACACAGCCGTCTTCGTTTTTGATGGTATAAATTAAATTTATATTTCCTGTATTGGGCTGTCCGAGCGCAAAGGTAAGATCTGGGGGAAAGTAAAGTGGAAATGGAGGGGAAGAATACCCGCCAGACACACTTCCAAACTGGTACGAGATTGACGTTATACCGCAGATATTAGCGGTACTTTTATCTTTGATATAAAAAGGTTTTATACTTTGGCAGGAGTCATAGGTTATAAAATTAGCAATTGGCAAATCACACACTTTTACTTTTTTGGTAACCGTCTCGATACACCCACTGTTATCCGTTACGGTTAACACGACATCATAAATTCCGCCTGCGGCATAGGTGTGTGTTGGGTTTTGTAAAGTAGACGTATTGTTGACTCCAGAAGTAGGCTCTCCAAACGTCCATGC
>JAYSUZ010000091.1:0-4254 GCA_043718845.1 Cytophagales bacterium | reverse complement strand
TTCCCTTAATATCAAACTCTTCAGGCAATGATTTCATGTTTATTTTTCCAGTAGTTTCTAGTACTAAATTAGTATCCTGCACCTTCAAATAGCCGTCGAAAAACTCATCCGAAAAATTTGCATTTGTTTCGATATTTTTATAATCGTAGCCATATAACCCAAGCCTATCAATAGATGCCTTAATATCGCATTTAACGCTCTGGACGGTAAACCCAACCCCATCAATAGAACTTTTCATATCTATGGACTGAATAAAATCTATTCCAAGAAATTTTCCCAGATTAAAATTCGTAGTATTTAAAATTCCATTATAACTCGATTTATCATTATTCTGTTCATTTATTTTAAAATTCAAATCTGGGCTTAATGCACCTAACCCTGTATTAAAATACCCTTTCACTGCGAAATCGTTTACCACTCCAATAAAACCTCCTTTACCCTTTATTTTACCAAACTTATTGATAAAATCATACGAAGAAATTCCCGAATATTGAACTAGGTCGGTTGCGGTTACCTCTACTTCCGACAAGTTTATATCCATGAATGTTTCGGAGACGTAAGGCAACCCATCAAAAGTCATTTTACCTTTCAAAAAGCCGGTCTTCCCAAAATTCACGGAAAGACTGTCTAAGGAAAATCGATTTACCCTCCCTGCCATTTTACAGGAAATAGAAATAGTATCGTTTATCCCATTTAAGGATGGCGCAAAATGTTTGAGGTCGTCTACCGCAATAGTAGATAATTTGAGCTGGAGTTGTATCGTTACCTTCTCATTAAAATCGCTCAAATCGTTTATATCTTTAAATTCAAAACGAAAATAATCACGCACTTCACTTTCTCCGATTTTAGCATAGAGCTTACTACATTGTATCTGGTGCTTATCCAGTAGGAAAGAAGTAGTAAGTTCGTGTAGCTTCAGGTTTGAACTGGCAAGGCGAGCACTCAGTTGATCGGCGTCGAGCATTATCGTATCCAATACGGCATATACATTATTCACCACACCCGAGATACTGTCTATATTAAAATGATAGTAATCAAAATCCTCTTCCATTGGTGGTTTTCGACGGTCATCATAACTAAAAAGCATATTATCCAACGTGAATCTAGGGATTACAATAGGGATGGGAGGCCCTACCCTTTTTACTTTTGGCTCTGTCAGCTCTTGTATTTTCCATATAAAAGCAGTAATATTAATATCGTCTTCCTCTACATGGCGAATTAGATTTATTTCCCCATCTCTCAGTAAAATATTGTCCAGTTGAAGATTACCTTTTAATAAAGAGAGTATTGTATAGTCTACTTCTGCTTCACCAAGGTAAATCATTTTTTCATTTTGTTTATCCCAAAGTACCGCTTCTTCCAAAACGAGTACATCGTACCAGTCGATATGAATGCCTCCGATAGAGATTTTGTACCCTGTCACCTCTGCGGCATAAACCGTCGCTTTATCAACAAGATAATTTTGAATAGCAGGAACTTGAACCGCTCCGGCTACCAAAAAGAACAATAAAAAAATTGACAAAAGTAGTACAAGGCTTATTTTCAATAAACCTTTTGCTAACTTTGTGAATATATTAATTTTAGTTTTCAAAAATAATTAATGACTTACATTCTTGCCATAGAATCCTCCTGCGATGAAACTTCTGCCGCTATAATTTGTGATGGCGTTATATTGTCTAACGTTGTAGTTACTCAATCCGTACATGAACACTATGGAGGTGTTATTCCAGAGTTGGCATCACGAGCGCACCAACAAAATATTGTACCTGTTGTAGACAAAGCCATTCGAGATGCTAATATAACAAAAAGTATGCTAAATGCCGTTTCTTTCACGAAAGGCCCTGGTTTATTAGGAGCATTATTGGTAGGTGTTTCTTTTGCCAAAGCACTTGCGCTGGCTCTTAATTTACCTTTAATAGAGGTGAATCACATGCAAGCACATATTTTAGCCCATTTTATTGACGAGCCAAAACCCTCATTTCCATTCATTTGTCTTACAGTAAGCGGGGGGCATACCCAGATTGTACTTGTCAAAGATGCGCTAGAAATGATTGTAATAGGGGAGACTCAAGACGATGCCGTAGGAGAAGCCTTCGACAAAACAGCAAAACTACTCGGTCTCCCTTACCCAGGAGGGCCGCTGATTGATAAGTATGCACAAACCGGCAACCCATTAGCGCATAAATTTCCAACGGTAGAAACGCCTGGTTTAAATTTTTCATTTAGCGGAATTAAGACAGCCTTTCTTTATTACCTCCGAGATCAGAAAGCCAAAGAGCCGCTTTTTATTGAAAATAACCTCCCAGATATTTGTGCTAGTATTCAAACTACGCTGGTAGAAATTTTGATGCGAAAACTACGAAAAGCTGTTTTGGAAACAGGAATAAAAGAAGTAGCTATAGCGGGAGGTGTTTCTGCAAATAGCGGTTTACGAAAAGCGATAACCAGTGAAGGTGCGAAAAAATTTTGGAATGTCTACATTCCAAAATTTGAGTATTGTACCGACAATGCCGCAATGATAGCCGCAGCTGCTTATATAAAATATCAAAAAATGGATTTCACGACACAAGAATGTAGTCCCGATACCAGAATGGCTCTTTAATTTTACTAAAACATCTCCGTAAGTAGTAGATATTGAATTAAAGCAAAACGTGAAAAAAAATAAATTATATTTAGTTGGTATTCGCTGCTATTGTATCCTGATAAGTACGATGGTAGTTGCTCAAGATAATGTTGCAATTGTCTTGAAGGATAATTTCTATGGAGTAGTTTCGTCGAAAGGCACCTCTATTATTCCTTCAAAATTCAAGGCTATTAAATGTATTGCTCCAAATCAGTATGCTGTAGAAAATGAAAAAGGGCTTTGGGGTTTTTACGTAGGAGGCAAAAAAACGAGTGATTGCCTTTATGATAATTTTCGATTTGAAAACAATTCCATTATTGCACAAAAAGAAAGTAGATGGGGGGTATTGAATACCAATGGAGTCGCCATTATTGATTTTCGATACAAATACATTAATTCTATTTCTGAAACTCAATTTAAAGTTGGATTATTCAACCAATGGTGTATTCGGAATTTTAAAAATGAATTACTTTCTACCTTAGAATTTGATAGTATCTCCTATCTAGGTGAAAATGTATATAAATTTTGCTTGGTTGGAAAGTATGGATTAGTGGACCAAAACGGTAAAATAATAACAACAGAATATCAAACCATTTACGAGTCTACTCTTGGCACTAAATATCCAAAAAAAGAATTCACAAAACTACTTCCTGTTTTACCTAAAGGGAATTTCAAAATCCCCCTCGAAGACCGTTTTGATACCGTTTATCACTTTTCTGAAGGTTTTGCAAAATTTCAATCCGACAAGAAGTTTGGCTTTGTAGATTCGCTTGGAAATATACGGTTGGTACCTCAGTATAAGGACGCCAGACATTTTTCTGAAGGGATGGTTGGCGTAGTATTGATGGGTAAATGGGGGTTCATGGATAAAAATGAACGGCTGTGTATTCAACCCCTCTACGACGAAGTAAGTGATTTTAAAAATGGAATTTCTATTGTTAAAAAAGAGCAGCAATCCAATATCGTAAACAAGCATGGCACCTTATTATATGGTGAAAACTTCGATCAAATAATACCAACGTATTCTGGAAATTATCTCCTTCTCAGAACTAAAAAAATAGGACTTGCCGATTCAACAGGACATGAACTTATAAGTACAAAATACGAGGATGTAGCGGAGCTTGGAAATTCTTTCATTGTAGCCAAAGAGCATGGCTTATGGGGAATATTCAACAAAGATGGAAATATTGTTATCCCCTTCAATTATTCAGCCATTCAGTACGATCCGGAACATAATAGAATAATCACGATGGAGCCAGGCGGTGAAAAAACAAAAGGAGTAACATTCTAGTGCTACTCCTTTTGTTTTTTAGGTTCTTATTCTAAAAATAATATCTATTTTTTTCCTCCTCTTGCAGCTTCTATAGACAGTATTGTAAAAGCGAATGGTGCATTCCAATTTATAGCAATCTCATTGGAAGCGTAACTGCATTTATCGTCAATATAAGATTTGGCCGGCAGTTTGGATACATATTTCCCTCCACAGTTGCCACCATCTTCTTGACCAGGATTTGGTCCTCCACAAAGCATTCCTGGAATAGGGTCGTCTACACCGTCTGCTTCACTTGGTCTATGGTGAGGGTTTCGTGTTGATTTTTCGCCAAAGCCTGTAAAGTAAGAATATCCCGTTC
>JAYSUZ010000010.1:0-4812 GCA_043718845.1 Cytophagales bacterium | reverse complement strand
CGTTGGCGCAACAAGATGCAATGTATTCGCAGTATATGTTCAATATGCTTACGGTAAATCCAGCCTACGCTGGAAGCCGCGATGTATTGAGTACAACGGCTATGTACAGAAGGCAATGGCTTAATATTAAAGGAGCCCCCACCACGGCACTCATTTCTGCGGATATGCCACTTCGCAAAGAAAAAATGGGCTTAGGGCTTATGATTGTAAACGATAAAATTGGGATAACGAATACGCTTGGTGTTTATGGTTCTTATGCCTATAGAATAAAATTACGTGACAGAGGAGTTCTTGCGTTGGGTTTGAGTGCTGGAGCTTCTAATTATGCTGCAAATTTAAGTTCTGTAGAAAGTAATCCAGATGGAATTTCCGACCCCGCATTTTCTCAAAATTTATCCAAATGGATGCCAAATTTTGGAGGAGGAATTTATTATTCTACCGATCGATTTTATGCAGGGGCTTCGTTACCACACCTATTAAATAATTCGCTAAATTCAACAAATGCTATTTCATTGGGCACCTCCTCTAAAAATGCTTCTCAATACCGACACTTATTTGTGATGGCAGGGTACGTCTTCAAAATTTCACCAACGGTAGTGTGCAAGCCCTCTTTCCTTACAAAATATGTAGCCAATTCTCCTATTCAAATAGACATCAACGCCAATTTCTGGTTTCAAGATAAAATTGGTATAGGCGCTTCTTACCGTTCGGCAGACGGAATGGTAGCCATGTTTGAATGCCAACTCAATAGTCAATTAAGGCTAGGATATGCTTACGAATTTCCTCTTACTCGTTTGTCAAAATATACATCAGGCTCACACGAAATTTTATTAAGATATGAATTTGGTTTTGATAAGGGACAAATTTTATCTCCACGTTATTTCTAATACTAAAATTATTATGCGCAGAATAGTTATCAATTATTGTTTTATTATTTCATTTTTATTAAGTGTTACGCTTTCTCAGGCACAAAATGCCATTCTGAGAACAGCAGATAAAGAGTATACAAAACTTAAATATTCCAATGCAATTGTATTGTATGAAGAATACTTAGGTAAGTATAAGCCCGTAGAGTATGTATATAAAAATTTAGGAACCTCGTATTATAAAATAGGCGATACCAAAAATGCAGAAAAATCATTGCGAAGGTATTTAGAAAACCAACCACAAGACACTACCGCACTCTATCAAATGGCACAGTCGCTAGCACAAAATGGCAAGTACGAAGAAAGTAATATCTTCTTCACTAAATATGCTAAGCTAAAACCACGTGACTCTAAAGCAAAAGCGTACATGAAGGATTATGAAGACGTGTCTGCGCTTTTTGAAGATTCAGCAGATTATAAATTATATTTCCTGAATCTTAATTCAGCCCAATCAGATTTTTCTCCATACCTGTTAAAAGAAAAAATGATTTTCGTTTCGGCGAGAGCTCCGTCTGGTGCAGTAAGAAGTGTGTTTAGTTGGAACAATACTCCCTTTCTTCAATTGTATGCTGCCGATACTGCAGCGCTACGAGGAAGTTTATATAATTCGCCTTTAGGCGTAAATAGTGACGACGATAAAGTATACAGCCATAGCAATGCAGAAAAAAAATTACACTATGACGAAACGTATATCACAAGTAACGACACACGTACGCTTGGGTATTACGGACATTCTTTTAAAAATGACTCTTTAACCAATACAAAAAATCCAGTTGAAAATACCTCTTTCAGTAAAAAAATAAATACAAAATACCACGAAGGCCCACTTACCTTCAATCCGGGAGGAGATACTGTTTATTTTACGAGAAATAATTTTCATAAAGGACGGTATAAAAAAAGTGAATCGGGAACAAATAAATTGAAAATCTATTATGCAGTCCTAAACAGTCAAGGAATTTGGTCGGATGTACAAGAATTCCCTTTCAACCAGAATGATTATTCAACAGGGCATCCTGTGTACGACAATAAAAAAAATCGGCTGTATTTTGCAAGTGATCGTCCGGGAGGATTTGGAGGCACGGATATCTATTACACCGATAAAAAGGGAGCCCAATGGCAGACTCCTGTGAATCTCGGCAATAAAATAAATTCCTCAGGAAATGAGTTCTTCCCTTTTTACGACCAACAAAATACCTTGTACTATTCTTCAGACGGTCAAGGTGGTTTGGGTGGTACGGATATTTTGTACAACAATCTTTCTACAAATGAAGCTTCTATAAATCCTGGCTTCCCTGTAAATTCGCGCAACGACGATTTTGGATTCGTAACAAATGCCGATTTTACGAAAGGATATTTAAGTTCAAACCGTAAACAAAATGGATACGACGACGATATCTATCAATTTACACACGATGCCGGCATTCGTCTATTTCTTCATGTCTACGAACACAATAGCACGCTAGATACCTTAGACGGCTTAACTGTGGCCGTTAGAGACTCTGCAACTGGCGAAGAAATACTAGGATTAAAAAAAGGGAACTACACTATTTACAAACTTTTACCTGGCAAAAAATACACAACGGTTGTATTAGGTAACGATATGTATAAAGGTTCTGAAAAAACAATTTCTACGATTCAAAAGACGAAAGAACTTCATTCGTCTCTGCCTGTTACTACAATTGAAATGCTGGTTGCAGTGGATACGCTTAAAAAACCATCAGATTGTGAAGATTGGAAAAAGAAATACAGCTTACCAATCGTATACTATGATTTAGACAAATCTTTCATTAGACCTGATGCAGCACTGGCACTTGACCAAGCTGTGAAACTATTGCTAGCAGAACCTGATTTAAAATTGATATTAAGTTCTCATACCGACTCTAGGCAAACGTTTAGGTATAATGTAGCCTTGTCCCAGCGACGTACTGCGTCTGCATTCAACTATCTTGTAAGTAAAGGAATCAGTCCAGATCGTTTCCAAAAAGAGTACCATAGCGAAAGCGAGCTCGTAAATAAATGTGGCGATGATGCAGAATGTACGGAAGCCGAACATCAATTTAATCGTCGTACAGAGTTGTATATTTTAAAAGGCTCAATAGATTTACGTATTTTATGTAACGGATATAAACCTAGATAGGATTATTACACCTCATCATTACGCCGTCTATTTCGCCCGCTCAATCGTATACTGCACCAACTGTGAAAGCGATTTTTTGTATATAGAATCGGGAAAGGTATTCAACAACTCAAACGCCTCCGTTTGATATCGAATCATAACCTCGGTGGCGTAATCGATACCGCCCGATTTTTTAACGAACTCAATAACCTCTGCTACTTTTTTGGGCTTATGACTTTCGTTTTTAATAATGTTTACAATTTTTCGTCTTTCCAACCAACTCGCTTTATTGAGTGCAAAAATAACGGGTAATGTCATCTTTCGCTCCTTAATATCAATCCCTACGGGCTTGCCAATTATATCGGCACTGGTATAATCAAAAAGATCGTCTTTGATTTGAAAGGCCATACCAACTTTTTCACCAAACAATCGAATTTTTGCAATTACCTCAGGTGCGGCATTTACAGAAGAAGCCCCTACCCCACAACAAGAAGAAATGAGCGAAGCTGTTTTTTGACGAATTATTTCAAAATAAATATCTTCCGTAATATTCAAATTTCTTGCCTTTTCCATCTGGAGCAATTCGCCTTCACTCATCTCCTTCACTGCATCGGACACAATTTTCAAAAGATGGAAATCATCGTTGTCAATAGAAAGTAATAAGCCTCTAGAAAGTAAATAATCACCAACAAGTACCGCTATTTTATTTTTCCATAAGGCATTTATAGAAAAAAAACCTCTCCTATAATTTGAATCGTCCACCACATCGTCGTGCACAAGTGTAGCAGTATGTAGAAGCTCTATAAGGGCAGCCCCACGATAAGTAGAAGCGTTCACTTCACCACACAAACGCGCACAAAGAAACACAAACATAGGTCGAAGCTGCTTACCTTTTCGCTTCACTATATAGCTCATGATGGTGTTGAGCAACATCACCCTTGTTTTCATAGAATCCTTGAACTGTTCTTCAAAGTGTTCTATGTCCTTTAAAATTGGAGCCTGTATTTCTTTTATATCTAATGCCATTTGACAGTACAAGGTACTTTATTTTTTTCGTTATAACCAATCAAGTATTTTCGTTATCTTTATATATTATTTAAACACAAATAATTATATGTTTTTCGTCTTATCAAAAATACTATTTTACCTTCTTATGCCTGCTACATTAGTAGCGGTATGCTTACTTTTTGCTGTATTTTCAAAAAAAGAAAAACCCAAAAAGGCAGCCCTTTATCTGAGTTTATTCTTATTTCTATTTTTTGGAAATCTAGGCGTATTAAATCGTTTCTTTTTAAGCTGGGAGCCAGAACCTAAAGTAATTAGCACATTACAAACCTACGAACTAGGTATAGTACTCACGGGAGTTACCAACCACGACAAAGAACCGCACGATAGAGTATATTACAACAAAGGCGCAGACAGGGTATTGCACACCGTACAACTCTACAAGATGGGTAAACTTAAAAAAATACTCCTAACAGGCGGATCTGGGCGGGTAACAGGAGCGCCTATATCAGAGGCTACTGACATGAAGAAAACATTCCTTCTTTGTGGCGTGCCTGACAGCGTTTTACTACTAGAATTAAACGCCAAAAATACACACGAAAACGCTTCCTTCACAAAAAGAATGCTGGACAGTTTAGCTCTAAAAGGAAAGTCCTTACTTATCACTTCTGCCTTCCACATGCCTAGGTCAAAGGCTTGTTTTGATAAAGAAGGCATCGACACAGACATTTTTCCTACCGATTACTACGGAGGCTCTACTACCCA
>JAYSUZ010000090.1:0-9821 GCA_043718845.1 Cytophagales bacterium | reverse complement strand
TTCTAACAGCCTTCTATAGCGTACTAAAAGGAGATACGCCAACCCGATATTTTCTATTCGGCTATTCGTTTATTTTAATCAGTTTTATTATATTTTATTTAAGAACAATAGGAATCGAGTTTGGCGGACATTTATTTGCCGTTTATAGCTTTAATTATGGCTTAATTTTAGAAGTTGTCATCCTCTCCTATGCATTAAGCGAACGCCTTAAAGTAGAAAAAAATCAAAAAGAAAAAGCTCAAACCAGCGTTATTCGACAACTACAAGAAAATGAACGTTATAAAGACTCCCTCAACAAAGAATTAGAAGCAAAAGTTGAAGACCGTACGAAAGCATTAAAAGAAGCAAGCGACGAAATTGCACGAATGAACACCATCCTTTCCTTACATAACCTTAAACTCCAAGAAGATGTAAAATACATTTCCAAGGAGCGTATTATGCATAGAGAAGTCAGTCTTGAAGAATTTAAGCAAACGTATGCAAACGAAGAGGTCTGTTTTCAATTTCTATCGGAGCATAAATGGAACAATGGCTATACCTGCCGAAAATGTGGAAACGATAAGTTTAGTACCACCAACAATTTGGCTCGAAAATGCAATAAATGCAAGTATATAGAATCGCCAACGGCTTTTACTATTTTTCATAGTTTGAAATTTTCGATTCTCGATGCTTTTTATATGCTCTTTTTAGTAAATGTTCGGAAAGATATTACGGCAGAGGAGTTATCAAAAACAATAAACCTTTCCGAAAAATCGTGCTCCAGTTTTAAAAGAAAAATGGCCAATGCCGAAAAATCCCTAAAAGGGAAAGCGAAAGGGAAATCAGGCTGGGATAGATTAATCAGTTATTATGAAGAAGATTAAACTATAATTATTAAAAGATTATTTTGCTTCCCTACTTTTTCCTCTGTTTATAATTTAATATCCTATAATTCAATACTCTAACAACCTAAACAACATTTTTAATTGGGTTATTATCATTCCTAAATACAAATACAATTACTTAATTAACAGAACTTTAACATAAAAATAAACACTATTATAGTTGTTTGTTCTAGTATTTCGTACTATATTCATATAAATAGTTGAAATTTTAACAAACTAAATATGAAAGTACGGAAATTGTTGTTGATAATACAGTGTTTGATTTGTAGTACCGTTCTCCATAGCGCCGCTCAAACAGGAATCGTAGAAGATTTTAACGATAATATACTAAGTCCTTCTTGGTCGGGGTCTACGTATTATGTAGAAACAGAAACCAATCAAGAATTAAAAGTAGTAGTTGCTCAGCCAGCGGCAAAATACAATGCGTTTACATTCTCCTTTTCAGCACTCCAACTGAGCAGCGATCCTTATGTAAAGTTGAAAATAAAAACAAGTAGCGCCCTTAGACTTAGAGTAGATTTTGAAGATATCAATGGAAATGCGACCAACAGTTCTTCGATTACCAAGGATGTAGCTTCCGCTACCGGCTATCAAGAACTCACGTATAATTTTACAGGGCGGTTTACGCAGTCTTGGCCTATCGCCTCTCCTGTAGATCCCGACCAAATTGTAAAAATTGTACTTTTTGTAAACCCAGGAGGAACCGCGTTTAACGGTACTATTTATTTAGACGACATCAGCATCGGATCCAGCACCGGAATACTGCCTCCTCCAGGAGAAATTAAATTAAATCAAGTAGGTTTTTATCCTAAAGGGCCGAAAACAGGGATTATCGTAATGAATAGTACTGTCGCTACTCCTTTTTATATCATTTCTAAAAATCTCCAAGACACTTTATATACAGGTGCACTTGGTGCGCCATCGGCCTTTTCCCTCACCGGCGAAACCTTGCGCAAAGCCGATTTTACAGCGTTTCAGACCGTGGGTTCCTATTATTTAAATGTTCCCGTTTTAGGATATTCCAATCCCTTTGAAATAAAACCTGCCGTACATCATGCGGTATCGAAGGCTGGGTTAAAAGGATTTTATTTCCAAAGAGCTTCTACCGCACTCAATGCCAGCCACGCAGGAATTTGGGCTAGAGCTAAAGGTCATCCCGACAATAACGTATTGGTGCACAACTCTGCCGAAAATGTGTACCGCCCCGCAAATACTTCAATATCCTGTCCTAGAGGCTGGTACGATGCAGGTGATTATAATAAATATACCATCACCGCAGGCATTTCGACTTTCATGCTGCTTTCCATGTTCGAGCACTACAGCACCTATTTCGATACGCTAAATCTGGCTATTCCAGAAAGCAACAATTCAATTCCCGATGTATTGGACGAAGCATTATGGGAAATCAGATGGCTGCTCACCATGCAAGATCCTTATGACGGTGGCGTATATTCAAAACTTACTTCTCCTAATTTTGACGGCACGGTTATGCCTTCTGCATCAACGCAACTGCGGTATGTTGTCAAAAAATCAACGCCTGCTACGTTAGATTTTGCGGCTACATTAGCACAATCGGCAAGAGTTCTGAAATTTTACGAAGCACAACTTCCAGGGCTTGCCGATTCTTGCATTAATGCATCCGTAAAAGCATGGCGATGGGCTAGAAAAAACAGAACTGAATATTATGTCCAGTCTTTATTGACCAATCCTGAAATAAAAACAGGCGAATACGGCGACAACGACGCTTCAGACGAATTTCAATGGGCAGCTATGGAACTGTATGCTACTACTAAAATTGACAGCTTTTACGTACTCTCAGGAACCCTCTCCAATTTTGGAACACCAGGATGGTCTAAAGTAAATGCTTTAGGATACCTTTCGCTGGCGCATTTGCGAAAAAAACTGACGCCTTTGGCCGATACGACAAAAATTAAACAATATGTACTTAACCTCGCCAATACACTCAAAGCCAACGCCTCAACATGTCCGTATGGAACCACAATGTCTAGCGCTTCCTATTTCAACTGGGGCAGCAACAGCAATGCGGCTACTCATGGCATGCTTCTATTGCAAGCCTTTGACATCACCAAAGATAGTAGTTACTTCAAAACAGCCATTACAGCTATGGATTATTTATTGGGTAGAAACGGCACCAACTATTCGTTCCTTACAGGCTATGGCACTATACCTCCTATAGACATCCATCATCGCTGCTCTGCCGCAGATGGAATCGACGCTCCAGTACCAGGCTTATTGTCGGGTGGTCCAAACACAGAATCCCAAAGCGACTGCGGAGGATCCAGCTCCTACCCTTCTTCCTATGCCGCCAAATCTTATCTTGATGCCTATTGCAGCTACTCTACAAACGAAATTGCAATCAATTGGAATGCTCCTTTTGCCTATACAAGTAATGTAATAGAAGCCATTGAAGCAGGAGGATTTTCTTCTGTATTAAACTACAGCGCCATACTACCCTCTAATACTGTAGTAATAAGCGACACCCTTTCCATTGCTTCTATTCAAGCCTTAGAAGCAACGAATTTTAAATTAGTACTCTATCCAAACCCTGCAAAAGACTATTTGCACCTCGAATTTTCATCGTTAGAAAAAACAAGCATTTTCCTAACCGATATAAGTGGCAGAATACTACTTAAAAAAGAATTAAACGGCTCCGGCGACCAAGAAGAATCAATAAATATTGAAACCTTAAAAAGCGGATTTTATTACCTGTTATTAAAATCAGGAAGCACGACCGAAGCTCGAAAAGTAGTGGTAGAATAACCTATCCGTTATCTATAACGCATTCAATGCTATCCAACTACGGAAGCTCTCCCGTTTGAAATTGTGCTCGATTTCGTTTCACATTGTTGAATAACATTTATGTTGTTCTGCTACTATGCAACAGAACTGTTATAAATTTCAGGTTATCGTATTTGATAGTAGAGTTAGAAAAAAAACTTGCTTGAGTAATTTAGGGATTGAGCACTACAACTATACGGCTTCGTAGCGAGCAGCTCAGCGTCCCCTGCCAGCTGTATTGTAGTTCTTAGTCTCTTGGTGCGGGAGACGCTGAGCGGACGTAAAAGTTAATAAGTCGGTAATTTGTAATTTTTGCACAAAAAAAAACCGGAAGCAGTAAACAGGCGTTTACTATATGCTTCCGGATCTCTCAACCAGCTATGGAAGCCTAAATGTACTATTAAATTTCATAGATGCAAGTGCATTTCCTAAAATAATTTAACATAATAGTACTTTTTATTTTATTCAGTGCTTAACAAATTAATTATCAACTACTTTGTTAAGCGCTGAAATTTTTTATTTTTTTACAATTTTCTGAATTATTTTAGTCCCGTCCACTATTACATGAAGAAAGTAAACGCCTTGAGCGAAATTACTCAAATCCAGTACCGAACGGTCAAAACCTTGCAACGCAGTTCCTGAGTTAGAAAATACTTCTACTCCGATAGCGTTATAGACCGCCATCTCGTAGGGAGATGAAGTATTTAAAGCCATTTCAATTGTAAACAAACCGTTACTAGGATTAGGATAAACGGCTATAGAAGTATTTCCATGTAGGTTTACTTTGATAACATTCGTTGGGCTAGACTTTCCATCGTTGTCCACTTGAATAATTCTATAATAGTACAACGCTTGATCGGTAGCCGTGTCTATAAATTCATACCACTTACTGCTGGAAGAGTTTCCTTGACCGTCTACCTTTCCTATACTTTCAAACAGTTTACCATCAGCACTTCGTTGGATTACAAAATAAGCATTATCTTGTTCCGTAGCCGTTTCCCAATTCAACACCACCGAATTATCACTCGTTACAGTTGCTTTAAACACTACCATCTCCACAGGAAGCGCCAAAGGCGTACATCCCGAAAAGCGAGACGTATTGCCGGTAGAACTTGTAGCCGTAGCCGTAATATTGACAGCTGAAGTAATAGAAGCATGTGTAAACGTCCAAGTGGTAGTACCTGTAACGGTTCCTAAATACGTATTCCCTTCACAAGTACCGCACGCATTGTCGAAAAATATTTCTACAATATCAGAAGCCGCATTAGTAACTCCTCCAATAGTATTCGGTCCTGTAAACGTAAGTTGTGAAAAAGAAGACAATGGAGTAGTACTGGGTGCTGGATAGCCTGTATTGCCAGCGCCTGTATTGTAGGCCGTATTGTTATTTTGAATACCAGCACCTGCGGTAGTCACTCCCGTAAGAAGTACCCGATTGTTGTTACACGCTATACTGTTGCGTCGCATCGTAACAATGCTGGTAGAACCCGCTCCTGTTTTACCCCAACCGTTGAAAATCCCGAAACCATCGTTTACTTGTATTACATTAGGTTCGTTGGCCGCTGTACCTCCAATCGTAATGTTATTGCTATTGTCCGAAATTTGAATGCCATGACCAGAAGAGGTTGTTGCGGCTGGAGTAATATAACCGGTTCGTGAAAAGGTAGTTTTATTTTGATTTCTTATACTGTTTCCTTTTATCGTAATATTAGAACACCCACCAGCACCGTCGTCTCTTAGCCAGATACCGTTGCAGCCGTAGTTGAAGCTATTGCCTTCTCCTGCTACCGAACCGCCTATGGCAATACCACTGGAGCCCTGCATTACCAAATTAGCCCCTTCGGCATCGCCTACTTTTCCATTGTTGTAAAATATATTTCCTTTTATCGTTCCGGTCGTAGACTGACAAAAGATCCCAAAAGTATTGTTGTAAAATCTATTCGCCCCTGCGGCTGTTCCATTCCCAAAAGCAAAGGTAGTGGCACTTCTTAGGTCAATTCCTATATTATAATTACTTACATTTGTACCACCATCGGCACCTAGTCCTATATTATTTCCTAAAATGGTAATATTTGTAAAGGGTCCTCCAAAAAATTGCACCCCATGCAATATATCAGGCCATACCGCAGCGCGGTTAGCACCGTTGTCACCTATAACATTGCGTTCTGCTGTAGTAGTGCCGCCCATTGTCACATTGCTCACTACACCGTCAAATCGTAAACCATTGCCTACATTGCCGGCTCTTGTATTTCCTGTAATATCAACACCTATCATATTGCCTTTCAACTCTATCTTACTGATTGTTTTGATATAACAGCCCATGTTGTCAAAAAAAGCGGCAGCGCCTGTAATCGGACCATTGTTGGCAAAAACGTTATTATTCATAACCGCATTGCCCCACTTTTCTATATACCCACCACATTTGTAATTACCATAATTAAACGCCGTTTGAATCCCTGATCCTTGTATTCCCACCATGTTTCCAATCACCACAATACTGTCTGTACTTGCCTGAGCAGCGGGGCCAGTACATTGAAACCCATATTCGGCCGAGTTCGCGATTACATTGCCTTGACCCGCCACTGTACCGCCTATATATACTTTAGTAGCATCTCCTTTGGTTTGTATGCCCATTTTAGATCCGAAAGCCCTGTTTGCACCAGCGCCATTTTTATCCACTCCGATCTTATTGCCATACATTTTAAACGAACTTCCTCCATCTATAAGTATCCCGATATTCGTAGCGCCAGGCAAAATATTGTCTTTAATCAACGAATTGCCTGAGGTGTTTAGTTGAATACATTCGTTTGGCCCTACTGCTCTCAAAAGTGTGGTACCTAAAGGGAAATCCACGTTACAATAATTGCCAGAGATGGTCAAACTTCCACAACCTGTTTTTGCTAAAACATATTGCGCCCCTGCGGATTTCAACGTAATGTTATTGTTTTTAATAACCGTCCCTGTTGAGGTATTATCGATATGAACGCCTATAGTTGGTCCCGTACCCAACGCTACAGTACCCGACTTGGCTAGTCCCATGTAGTTGCTTTCTATAATAGTAGAATTGCAATTGCTACCTGCCTGACCGATATAAATAAATTGACCCGCACTGAGATTCATATAATTTATTCCGGTAGGGCTTCCTATTGTATTGTTGGAAGAACCGCTGACAATTTTAATGCACTGATTGGGCGAACCCGAAAGCAAGGCTACGTTGCCTAACGTAGCAAGTGGCAACGCTGCTATATTGAAATAATTCCCCAACACCGAATTGTTTCCAGACGTTGCTCCATTAAACGTAATACCATCACCATCGGCAAGTATCACGTTGTATACTTGGCAATTTGTACTGTTCCCTCCTATCACAATAGCGGTGGCTCCACCTGAAACTACAAAAGGAGCATCGGGAACGGTACCTGCGGCGGCGATACCCGTAGCCGCTAGCCCAAACCAACAGCCTACTACCGTACCACTTGTAACGGTAGCGCCGCTAAAACTAATCGCCGTACCTCCTTGATTGAGGCGGATACCTCTAAACGTACATCCTGCAGCGGTTACATTAAGGGTATTGTTATAAAACTCAACCATTGGCGTACAATTTCCTGCTACATAGGAAGGGTGCGAAAAACCATCAAAAAGAATAGGGGTGCTGATGGTGAACAAAGCAGGGTTGTTTAGATTGATACTGGTAACCCCAGCAGCAAAAATAATTGTATCCAACGCTGGAGTAGCGTTACATGCCTGAATACACCATGATAATGAACCACTTGTAAGAGGAAAGCTGGGATCTGGAACAGAACCGTCACACCAAGCAGGCGTAAGCGGCAACGTAGCAGGAGGTCCCCCCCCGCATGCGGTGTAGTCGTTCCCATTATTCATAGTCACCGTAAACTTTGCGGCATACATATACTGGAAATTCGCTATGCATAAACCAACAAGCAAGGATAGTAAAATTCTTTTTGATAACATTTTATTGTATTTTTTCAGGTGTAACATTAAATTTTCCTCTGTATAGGATGTAATTATTGTAGTATTGAATAAAATAATTATAATACATTGAAATAGTTTTAATTCATTAATTACTATTTCTTCGTTTAGTATTGATACGACTAAAGAATAAATGGTAACCGATTAATTGGTAACAAAACTAACTATTATTTTAACAACCAAAAATCTATAGCATCAGAAAATCAGACTATTAAAATTTTAAATAGCGCTTAATTACTAATCCTCCGATTGATTTACAAGTATCTAAAAGCACACGCTGCTGTATAAAAAATAATTACTACCAAGATTATGTTTCTTTCCGCAATAGAGCGCAAAAAGAAGCTATTGAATATAAATCACTATTTTAGAGGTATAAAAAGAATTCTCCTAAAACCACCGCTTCCCTAAACTTTTTTCAAAAAAATACGTAGAATCACCAACTATTAAAAATTTCAAAACAAATGAAAAAGGTACTATTGAGTTTAGTGTTCAGTTTAGCAGGTATTTTGTGCTTTGGGCAAGATAGCGGAATAGATATAAAATACCTTCACAGTCCGGAAGGCAAAGAATGGACACGATTTGTACGCCCAGACGGAGACCAAGTAGCGGAATCGATGGAAGACGATGTCTTCATTTTCTTTTCCAGCGGCGCTTTCAAATACGACCATGCCGGAACCGTAACCCACGACCTGACAAACATTAAAACCAAAAACTGGACGTACAACAACGAAAAAAACCTGCTGACTTGGGAATTTTACCTACCCAATGGTACTACCAAAAAATATTCCGCAGAACTTACCTTTATAGACGAAGAAAGAGCGGTAATGAACCTTTCTGAAGACGGAAAAGAAAATAAAATCGTAGTATTAAAGTCTACCGAAATAGCGAACAACTAAAACACAACGCATTGAGTAGAATGCAGAACATCCAACACCTATACTAAAACTATATTCGTTAATTTTTAACGCTATTGTTCACTATTCATAGATTTCAACAGTCCTTAAATTAATAAAACTTATTTTTTAAATTTTCGTATACTTTATTATGATGAATCATTTTACTATTACTGGTATGAAAAAGGGGGTACTAAAAAAAGCTAAAACCGGTGCACTATCGTTATTATTGGTTCTTTGGTCGTTTGTAGCCTTTGCCGAAGGTACAAAACAGCTGATGCCCGCCGCTACCGATACGTATTATTTACTATTCAACAGAGCTGGAGGACTAAACGTCCCTTTTGGGATTTATACACCGAGGACATTTCCCGCGGTAGCTGACCCCGTAACGGTTGTATACCAACCGGGTACAACTTCTGCCGATTACCGATTCAATGTAAAAATTTGTAATGTAGGCGAAGTTATCCGATTTGGGTTTGCCTCTAACAATACGAATACATGGTTAAGAATACGTAGACCAAGTGACGGTGCAATTGTATTCGGTCCCTACAAAATACCATCTGCAGCCGCAGAAGGGTATATTGCCAGTTATGCCGAAGCCGTAGCAGGTCCAAAATCTATCGCAGCAGGAGGGTATAACGACACGAATATTGTAGCTACAGAGGCTGGTGATTATTATATAGAATTTAACCGAGGCACTGGAGGGGCTGCAAGTCCCAACAATGCGGATCTAGTGTACAAAGCCAATGAATTTACTATGAAGTTTTTTGATGTAACGGTAACGGCACCCATTACAAATATCGTAAAACCAGGGAGAATTTGGTCTAAAGCATGGCACTTTGCAGACGGCGGCAGCGCCTTCAAAGCAAACATGTTTATCTACTCCGACGACGGTATTGTAACCAAATTAACCCCTAACGGATTTCTTCCTTATTGGTTTTCTATATCCTGTAACGCTACAGGGGTTGCCAACACCGGAAACCCTGTTTCAGATCAAAAAAGTGTGTCAGGAGCAAAATTATACCCCCAATATAAATTGTTCTTCAATAATCCGGACAGTCTTTGCTACCCATCAGGCGTCTATGGCAGTATTGTAGGGTCTGCCTCGGTGGTGGGTTGTGGTACCAATAGATGTATAAAGATAAAAGTAGACCGACCAGGAAATATTATCATCACACTCGAATTAAATAGTATAGCCGGTTTTCAACCGGGTACTGCTGATAGGCAATTAAGTCTTAAAGCGGTAGCACTTCCAGAT
>JAYSUZ010000089.1:0-4270 GCA_043718845.1 Cytophagales bacterium | reverse complement strand
AAAGGATTTTTCACCAAAAAAAAGCGCAGCACCTTGCTGTTCCAGCTCTATCACCTTACGAAGAATAGTACCCGTAGAAGTAGTAGAAATTTTTCCGTATACCTTTTCGACATTCTCTTTTCCCGAATTGGAAATATACGTCAACATGGATTTGAAATCGTTCAAATCCAACAAAGGTAAACGCTCATCGTCCGATAATTTGAATATCAGCGATACGATTCCTCCTTGAGTATCGTTGAGTCCAAGAATTTTGGATAATAAAACGGGACCGAACTCTGAAACAGTGGCACGTAAACGACCGCCTTTTTCATTAGACAGTGAATACAGCTCTACTGGAAAAGATTTAGGTAAATAAGGTATTCCTATTTTAACATGCCGCTCTTCGATCTTAGCATTAGATTCTCCCAATGCTGCAAGACCACTTAAATCGCCTTTAATATCCATCAATAACACAGGCACTCCTGCTTCCAAAAGTCCTTCTGTAATAAGCTGAAGCGTTTTTGTTTTCCCTGTCCCTGTAGCCCCTGCTATTAATCCATGACGATTCATCGTTTTTAGAGGTAGTCTTATTGTGGAACCTGACACAGACTCGCCATCTAACAGCGCTCCTCCCAATACAATAGATTCCCCTGAAAATTTGTATCCTTCATTTATTACACTCAAAAACTGCTCTTCCCTATCCATATTTATCAAAATCATTAAAAACCACTTCCAAAATGTAATAAAAACTTGTCTTAAACTACCTTTTTATTCAAAACTAGCCTAATTAGTTCAACTATTATTTATTTTATTACCTATAGCTAAATAATTATAGTTAAAATTATACTACACTAGTAAATAAAATTTAATATTGAAATAATGCAATATTAAAAAACAGCTAAAAATATCATTATACGTAACAAATAAATAAAATAATGTACATAAATAACTTAAATATATAATTTTTCAAAGAATTTTAAAAAATAATTATAAATTGATTTGTTGGAATTACAAAAAATGTCGAAGTTTGTATCGACTTAAAAAAATACAATCATGGTACTATTTGAAACAAAGAAAACAAAAGATTTGAAAAGCCACTTGGCAAATCTAGTAGCTATTGCAAACTCTGATGGAGACTTCTCGGTAGCAGAAAAAAGATTGATATTCGATATCGGAGTAAAAAACGGATTGAGCATCAACGATGTAAAAAAAATTATCAAATCTGACGGTAAATCAATCGAATTTAAAGTTCCAGATAACGATGCAGATAGATTTGACGAACTATACGACCTTGCTTCAATGATGCTTGCCGATGGCGAGTGTACGGAAGATGAGATCTCTAATTGCATCGAACTTGCTGAAAAACTTGGCTTTAGAAAAGCAATTACAGGAGTATTAGTAAGAAGAATAGTTACGCTACAAAGCAATAAAGACAGCGAAGCTAAAGGCAAAGAAGAAATAAAAATTCTTTGTGGAGACTTCCTTAATTTCTAAGCATTTCAAATCAACACCTAACAATTTAGTTTCATAACCTAAATTTAAAGGAAGCCCTGCACACGGGCTTCCTTTTTTTGTTTTAAATCTGTTATATTGTACTACTAATATAGAGGAGGTCAACATAGTCTCCATCGTATACTTTAAAAAATGACAACGACAAACTATCTACGAATTGCAGGAGCGGCTTTAAATCAAACGCCATTCGATTGGACAAATAACCGATCAACTATTCTTGATGCAATCAACGAAGCCAAATTGAATAAAATAAAAATACTTTGTCTTCCCGAATTATGTATTACAGGATATGGCTGTGAAGACGTTTTTCTAAGCGAATGGTTGCCCGAAAAAGCACTAGAAGAATTACGTTTAATAGTGCCTTTTTGTACGGATATCATTGTAAGTATAGGATTACCCATTCGATTTGAAGGCCATTTATACAACTGTGCTTGCCTGGTTGAAAATGGAAAAATTCTAGGTTTTACAGCCAAACAATTTTTAGCCAACGATGGCGTACACTATGAAACACGGTGGTTTACGGCTTGGCCAGCGGAACTTATAGAAGAAATCCAAATTTCGGAAACCTCCTACAAAATTGGTGACGTTTTATATGAAGTAGAAGGAATAAAAATTGGTTTTGAAATTTGTGAAGATGCTTGGAGGGAACAGCGCCCAGGCATCAGACACCAACAAAAAGGCGCACAACTTATTTTAAATCCTAGCGCCAGCCATTTTTCATTTGCCAAATCTATACTACGTTATGACCTCGTTATAGGTGGTTCTGAAAAATTCAACTGTACTTATATTTATACAAATCTTCTTGGAAACGAAGCTGGACGAATAATTTACGATGGCGAAGTACTCATCGCCCATAAAGGAAATCTTATTCAACGCAACGATAGACTTTCGTTCAAAAATGTAAATCTTGTATATGCAGACATTAATTTTCAAACAGGTGAAACAAGCCATGAACCTCTTCAGCACGACGACCTTGAAAAAGAATATGAATTTTGGGAAGCTACTTCGCTAGGTCTGTTCGACTATATGCGCAAAAGTAAAAGCAAGGGTTTTGTACTTTCGCTCAGTGGTGGCGCAGACTCTTCCGCATGCGCCGTGATGGTTTGTGAAATGGTAAAAAAAGGAGTCAAAGAATTGGGCGTAGAAAAATTTATCACAAAAGGCGGAATAGCGGATCTAATAAATCCATCGGAAATCCTCTCACTTCCTTTCGACGAACAGGTTAGAAAAATAATGACTAAAATTTTGGTATGTGCTTACCAAGGTACGGTCAATTCTGGTGATGAAACATTTCACAGTGCAAAAGAATTGGCCAACGCTATTGGTGCTACTTTCTACCACTGGCCTATAGACGAAGAAGTAGCAAGTTATACAGGAAAAATAGAAACCGCAATTGGTAGAAAACTGAGCTGGGAAACTGACGATATTACACTCCAAAATATTCAAGCACGCAGTCGTTCGCCTATTATTTGGATGCTTGCAAATATCAATCGTTCCTTGCTGATTACCACTTCCAACCGCAGCGAAGGCGATGTAGGCTATGCCACTATGGACGGCGATACTTCGGGGAGTATTGCTCCTATTGCAGGCGTTGACAAACATTTTATTAGAAGCTGGCTACTTTGGGCGGAAGAAAAAATGGGTCAATCCGGTTTACGTTTTGTAAATGCACTCACTCCAACGGCCGAACTAAGACCAATAGAGCGTACACAAACAGATGAAACAGATTTGATGCCTTATTCTATTTTACTAGAAATAGAACGATTGGCAATAAAAGAACGAAAGTCTCCGAAAGTGGTTTTCGAGATATTGAACGAAAGAAAGGTAGAAGATGAAAACCTATTACGCATTCATGTGAAAAAATTCTACATTCTATGGACTCGCAACCAATGGAAGCGTGAACGACTAGCTCCATCCTTTCACATTGACGACTTCAATGTAGATCCACGTTCATGGTGTCGCTTCCCTATATTGAGCGGTGGTTTTGAGGAAGAGTTAAAACTATTTTAAACAAAAAGCGTCCTACTGCTTTCGCAATAGGAAGCTAACTTTTAACCAACTCCTACTACCTAATATATTGTATAAATCACCTCTTTTTGAGTTTGAAAAACCAAATTCAACGACTGATTTTTCATCTCAATGGCATTCCCATTTATTCGTTTTTCATCCAACTTCTGGAATACAAATTGCTTCAATTTTTCATTTTCCGTCTTCACTTCTTTTACAGAAATTATATTATCTTCGCTTATACTAAATTCTACCTTCACGGAAGCCGATTTATCAAAAACTAAGTCAGGAATTCCGATTAAGGTTTTAATTTGAGAAGTCTGGTCAGCGCAAGAAACATATTTTGTTTTAGCTTTATGTTTTTTACTCCCAGTCTCTGCGGCATTTACAACGTTCGCTCCTATCAGAAGGCTACCAACCAAAAGGAACATGTAAACTAACTTTTTCATAGGCTTTTATAAATTTTACTATACAAATTTAATGTTCTCTTAACATTAAACCTACTAATTAACATACACTTAACATTGAATGAATTAGTAAGTTGCTTCTATGGTACTAAACGCAAGTCCTGTAATTTCGTTTCACATACGCTAATAACAAGTATTTGTAAATATAAATAACTGAAAACCAAAAGCTAAAGAATAAATAAGAAGTATTGAGAATGAACAAGATAGAAGAAAGAGCCTAAAAAAACCAGTTAACATTGAATGCAATTTGTTAACACAAAGATAATATGACATTTTTTGAAAAATGAGATTTTAGGTACTAGGCA
>JAYSUZ010000088.1:0-27628 GCA_043718845.1 Cytophagales bacterium | reverse complement strand
TTTGTTAAAATAAACTCTCGAAAGCCGGAGGCTTAAGGGATAGTTAGTCACGTGGCAGGAGCCACGCGCCATCGGAGATTGATGGTTCTTTTTACTTTGGCGCCACGAGAAAATCTTGTTGGACAAAAAGATCCAACAAGGGCGAAAACTCTCGAAAGCCGGAGGCTTAAGGGATGGTTAGTCACGTGGCAGGAGCCACGCGCCATCGGAGCGCTCGTGTTTTCTTGCCTTTCCGTTGCCTATCGGCAGAACAACATGAATGTTATTCAACAATGCACTACTCCTTAAACAGGAAATCATAATCCATCCCACTATCTTTTAAATAGTTGGGGTATATTTCCAAATGCTTCTCGGTTACTTTGGCTACCAATAATGCCCTCAATTCGCTTATATTTTCTTTCTTTGTAGCAGAAATAAATACAGCGGAATAGTCTTGTCTGTTTAGGTAAGTAGCTTTCAAATTGTTCAGCATATTTTCGCGATACGTCGCTTCGTCCATATCCATCGCTAGGCTCAACATTTCTTCGGTAGGCTTAAATAGGTCAATTTTATTGAACACCATAATCACCTTTTTCTCTCCTGCTTTTATCTCTGTGAGCGTTGCGTTTACTACCTCTATATGCTCTTCAAATGAAGGATGTGAAATGTCTACTACATGAAGCAAAATGTCTGCCTCGCGCACCTCGTCAAGCGTAGATTTGAAACTTTCTACAAGAGCGTGTGGAAGCTTGCGGATAAACCCAACGGTATCCGAAAGCAAAAAAGGAATACGCTCGAATACTACCTTTCTCACGGTAGCGTCTACCGTAGCAAATAGTTTATTTTCAGCAAATACATCCGACTTGGAAAGTTGGTTCATCAAGGTAGATTTACCTACATTGGTATAGCCTACAAGTGCCACACGTGCCACATTCGTACGAGACTTTCGGCGGGTAGCGTTTTGCTTGTCTATAATTTCGAGCTTTTCTTTTAGTACTACGATTTTATCTTTGATGACCCGTTTATCGGTTTCAATCTCTTTTTCTCCAGATCCACCTCTAGCACCTGTACCGCCACGCTGGCGCTCCAAGTGTGTCCACATATTGGTAAGGCGAGGTAATAAATATTGGTAACGGGCCAACTCTACCTGTGTACGTGCCTGAGCCGTTTTGGCACGGAGTACAAAAATTTCTAATATCAACAAACTCCTGTCGAGAATTTTGACTTTGAGCTCGTTCTCTATATTTTTTATTTGCGAAGGAGAAAGGTCGTCGTCAAAAATAACGATACCGATATCTTCTGCTTTTAGATAGGCTTTAATTTCTTCCAACTTACCTTTCCCTACAAACGTACGATTATCGGGTCTTTCCAGCCGTTGGGTAAATTTTTTTGCAGTTTCGACACCAGATGTTTCGGCAAGAAAAGCCAGCTCGTCCAAGTACTCCATTGTTTTTTCAACGGATTGCTTTTGACTAATGAGCGCTACCAGAACAGCTCTAGGGGTTTTCGAATTTACTTCTTTTGATCCAGACTTCATTATTTTTTCATTGAATCCACATACGCCGCTACCGCCTCAATTTCTTGCTCTTTCAGCTGCCCTTCAAACGGTGTCATACTTCCTTTTCCATTGGTAATAATTGCTACTTTGTCTGCATGAGAAAGCGTACTTAAGGTCAAATCTTTGGCACCTGCAACACCCAATTTCCCATCAGTGCCATGACAGTTTACGCAAGCAGCAGTATACAGCTGTTTGCCATTTTTCAAAACCGCCTCTGTATTTTGATCTATTATCGCTATAGCGATGTTGGATACAGATGTGTCCGAAAGTGCTGTCACCGTTATCCTATCTCGTTTAAACTTCAAACTTTTGGTCTCTGCTACACCATAAACGTATATAAACAAAAGCAACAATAGAACAGCCATTGCTTTATTTTTTTTCTTGAAAGCAATAATACCAACAGGAATAGAAGCGAATGCTACCACTATTTTTACATAATGATACAACTGTACGCCTGGACCAGCAAAAAGCAAATACCCACCCGTAAGCACCATCAAGGAGCCAAGTACCATGTCGGCAATCTTTGTTTTTGCTCTTAGTTTATCAAGCTGTTCGTTTTTATTGGCTACCAATAAAAACGTTTTAATACTATAAAGCAGTAAAAACAATACTACTGCGGTGACGTGCAAATGTTTGAATCCCGTATACATACAATTTTAGTTTGCCCAAAAATACAGGATATGGAGCTAAAAAACTATTAGAAGCGCTATTTAGTTTATTTCTTAGCGTTATGCCCCTACACAATCGCAAAAATAAAACCCTATATTCTTATCGCCGGAGTCGCTACAAACGTTGGTGTCGGAACTTTCAGGTTTTTTGTAGCTACGGTGTACCAGTTCCCCTTTAGAAAATTCGATCGGTTGTTTAAATAATGGCCCATCATAAACAAAGGAATGGTACTCTCCATTTTCACCACACACGTCTACATGCGTAGGCAAATCGTCTACAAACGACTGATCCAATGCTCTTCCACAAAACGATTGGTCTAGATAATCCCCATTCACACAGACTACTATTGCCTTAAACCCTTGTTGTAGAAAAGAATCCATAAGCTCTTTTGTAGAAATTTTCCAAAGTGGAAAGTGCGCTTCAATACCTAAGGCCTTTAATTTATTTTCTCTATACATCCTTAAATCTTCTAAAAAAATATCGCCAAAAATAGTGTGTTCAATCTTCTGCCGTTTGAAATCGAGTACCCGCTCCGACATTAATTGTTCGTATTCTTCCATCGTCGGCTGCTCTGGCAATTCTATCGTTTTCAATGGAATACCAATAGACGCTGCTTGCTGCTCTAACAACTCACGGCGAACGCCATGCATCGAAATTCTATTATACGTTTTATTAACAGCCGTCAACAAGTGTGTAATTTCGAATTCTTTTTGGGCAAGTATTTTCATCAATGCCAAAGAAGAATCTTTCCCTCCACTCCAATTCATATAAGCCTTGCGTAGTGTCATTATTTTAGCGTAAGAGGAATACCCGAAACCATAAAGATTGCTTTATCTGCCTTTGCCGCAATGTATTGATTCATCCACCCCTGAAGTTCCACAAATTTTCGTCCGATTTCTGTTTCCGCATGAACACCCATTCCTATTTCATTAGAAATAAATAGAAAGGTTGTATTCATCAGCAGCAATTGATCAAAAATTGCCTTCGCCTGGTTCAACGACGCTTCTAGCGCGTAGTTGTTGTCGACATAAAAATTCGTAAGCCAAAGCGTTACACAATCTACTACCGCCACTTTCTCGTTGAGCTCCAGCAGATGAATATTTTTTTCTTCTTCAATACTTGTCCAACGTTCGTCACGCTCTTGCTGATGGCGTGTAATCCGTTTTTCAAAATCGGCGTCCCAGTGGCGTGCCGTAGCTATATAAATTGGCTTACTCGTACATTCCAACGCCAACTGCTGTGCATACCGGCTCTTTCCGGAGCGCTCCCCACCCGTAATATAATAAATCATACTTGTTTCTTTTTAAATCCGAAAGGACAATGCCTACAACCACTTTTACAGCAGGTGCCTCTTTTTAAATGATGCCAAGCCGTAAACACCCAAAAACCATTTTCTATATAATAATCAATGCCTAGTAAGAGCCCCGTAGAAGGCTTTAGCGCAGAAGCCGCACTATTGTTTTCTATTCCTGTTGCAGCAATTTGTGCTACATACACCTCTATTTTTTGAACCGTAGCCAAATGCAGACAAGAAGTACAAAGGCAATCCTTGGTTATATCTAGTTTGAAAATAGCCGGGTACTGATTGCACCAACAAGCAGCCTCTGGCGTATCGCCACATGTAAAAGGAGCAAAACAAGACGAACAATTTTTCTGTATAGCCATAGTAGTATCGTAATTAAGATACTACTAATTCTGCATCACGAAACGGCTGGTATTTTTGTTGCAACCGCTCTGGAACTTCGAAAATAGTAGGATGAAACAATGCAGCCAGCAATTCTACACCACTTACCAATGTAGAGGCAGAAGGTTGTGTAAACAAATCAAAATCGGCTAAGTATACTTGTCCCAGCTGTACGGCTTTCAAATTTTTCCATCCTGGTTTTTGCTGCAATAGAAACAATTCTTCTTGCGCGCGTTGGATATGAAAACCGCAGGGAGCAATTACCAATACTTCTGGATCGTACTTTACTACTTTGTCCCATGGCGTTACAATACTATCGCCCGAAGGATTGGACAGCATGTCTACCCCACCTGCATACGCAATCTGATGGGGAATCCAATGGCCGCAATTGTAAATAGGTTCAATCCATTCCATCAAAAGTACACGCTTCAGCGGAGCTTTATGTACCCTAAGCGTATCAACAATGCTATCCAACGTATCTTGCAGGGGTGACAAATACCGAAAGGCTGCTTCCTCTTGCCCTAGCGCTCTAGCTATCGTAAGCGCACAATCAAAAACATCTTGCAAATTATTGGGGCTCAACGAAATTAGTTGAGGCAATTTTGGAAGTTTTGCTACTGCACTCGCCGTACAAGCGGTATCAATCTGACATACTTCGCATGTATCTTGAGTGAAGATAATGTCGGGTGCTATTTTTTGTAGAATAGGCTCGTCTACATAATACAAACTTTCGCCGTCTCTTTTGCTAGCGGAAAACAACTGGTCTATCTCCACACTTGTCATGACCTTTCCCTCCATAACACACCGTACCACTTTGGGTTTATCTACCAGTGCTTCGGAAGGACATTCAAATGTGACCCCGTGCAGCAAATGCTCCAATTTCATATCGTAGATCATTTGCGTGGCGGCGGGAAGAAAAGAGCAAGCTTTTAGCATACTTAAACAGTTTTGGTCAGAACTGGGAAACGACGTTGAAAGAATTCAAATGCGCCGAATAAAAGTGCCGAATAAAAGACAGTTCCCATCAAGAAGCTTATCATGTAAGGGATTGCCATGGTGTAACATAAGATAAATCCTTTTAAATCTTTTGTGTATACGGTTATATTACATCCTGAATACCATACCCAGAAATCGGTAATGATCCAATGTGCAAGCGCTGCAACAATCGAAGCTATTAAGACATTGGAGATTGTAACTTTTTTAATAATCCAATTTCCAACAAGGACAATCAACGCAAAGGTACCGTATATCCAATACCAGCCATCGTATAAAGGAAATCCATATTTACCTTGAAGGAGCACTCCTTGAATGATTATGTCGCTTAAAAACAAAGAAAGTAGTGGCAATGCATACGCTTTCCATTTATCGGAAAAATACGCTCCGCCAAATAGTGCCATTGCGCCAATCGGTGTAAAATTGTCAAGGTGCACAACTATTCTACTTAGCCCTGCAAGAATTACCATTGTGGCTAGTACATAAAAACGAACTGGAATTTTTTTTATCATAGTAATTAGTAGTTAAGATTACTCGTGTGACAAAATATACTATTGACCACACGAGTAATAGTGTATTTGTTATTTAAAGAAAAAACCTCCTGGAATTACCCCAACATTTAAACTGTCGATAACGGCTCCTGCAATAGTATAGCGGACAACTTTTCCTTCACTGGCATAATTTCCGGCATCTCCCGCATAGATGATGTTCGTGGTTGGATCTATTCCTATGCTGTAAAAACTGCGGTTTACTAACGCCGCTGTTTCAAGGTTTGCGCTGGCTATCGCTTGGGTATGAATAGCTCCGTCGTAGTTATAATAAAGCGTTCTCTTGTCTGTGCTCAAATCCAATCCTGCGGGTTGGGAATAAAGTGACGACAGAACAAAAGAGGTTACTACGGTATTTGTAGTCGGATTTATTTTCACCAATCGGCCAGGAAATTCTAAGCTGCTGTAGTCGCTTTTGTATTTTCCAGAACACAATACCCATATAAAACCGTCTGCATCTACTGCGATATCATCAGGATTTGGGCCTACGGCAATATTAGCTACAACACCGTCTGTAAGTGTGTTTATGACGGTTACCATTGAGTCGTAATCGTAAGCACCCTTGCAAGTCACATATACATAGTTTCCTTTTTTAACCATGTTCTCTGGCCCTTTTCTTCCTGTAGCAATAGACCTCATCACCGTATTGGTATTAAGGTTAATAATCTGCACAGAGCCGGGCACTGTAGCGGAACCCCATTCGGTAACGTAGGCTTTCGAATCGTCTACCTGAAGCATGGAACGCGGAGACGTTAGTCCACTTATCGAAGCGATGGATTTAAACTCGTGCGCTTCTACTACTTCTATTTTATTAGCATTATTAACTACAATATATCCTTTGCCGTTAAACATATTTATCGATTGTACAATATTGCCGAGAGGGAGCTGGTTTGCCAATTGAAATATATCGTTGGTCACCACTTTGCTGTCCCTATTGTAGTAGCTTATAGTACCCGTACCCGAGTTAAATGGCCCTTCGTTGACCACGAATACACCTGTTTGATACGTCCCCGTTGGAGTTTCGGTTTCTGTCTTTTTTTTACATGCACTGAAGGATACAACTAGTACTGCTGTACTGATCAGGAGCATGCTTTTCAATTGTTTTTTAGAGTGTTTCATTTTTTAGTTTAGTTGGTTTGTTAAAATTTACGGTTAGCCCTACTTGGAAATTTTTTCCTGGCACAGGATAAAAGGCAATAATTTGATACGATTCGTTGGTGAAATTATTGAATTGAAAATATGTTTTTACTACTACATGCTGCAATAGAACGGTCTTGCTAAAATCGAGTCCTAGGGTATGATAAGGATTTAGGAATTGGGTATTTGAAGCGGTAGTATATCGATAGTCCACATAATTATACGTGCAGGCGAGTCGGAAACGTTTGTATTCAATACCAAAGCTAGAAATGGCTTTGCTGGTGGGAGTATAGATCAGTTGCTTGTGCAATGCGCTTTGATCTAAGGTGCTAATTTCTTCGTTGGTTGTTTTAATGTAGTGGTAATGCATTCCCAGATTAAATTTTATTTTTCGGAGTGTGTAATAGAACTTCAGATCAAGCTCTCCGCCTCGAGACCATACTTTTGCCACATTCTCCGGCGACCATATTCCTACATTATTCGGAATCCACATGATCCAATTCGTAACATTGCTGTTAAATACAACACCCTCTACCTCCAACCCGACCTTGTTTTTACAAAGAACATAAGCAAGCCCAACCTCTTCACTGAACCCTTCTTCTGGTACTAAATCCGGGTTTCCTCCTTGCGCCCAATACAAATCATTAAACGTTGGTATACGATAATTTTTCGATGCTATCCCTCTTATTCTTATGTTTTTCAGCACCCACCCTTCAACCCCTAAAGAAGCAGTAAAGGGGTTTACTCCATTACTAATAAATTCTTTCCGGGCAGATACTGTTCCTTTCCATGTAGCTTTTTTGTTTTTCAATTGATAAGAGCCAAAAAAAGCTGTTCTGTTTTGAGTGGGTTTGAAAGCATAATTTTTTGTAAGAGCAGTCGTATACGTATTATTGATTCCAATATTAATCAACTGCATGGCGCTCAATTTTATTTTTGATTCTGCCTCTGATATAAACGCTTTTGATTGACTATTCGATTCCAAGCTTATCAGCGGATCCGTATACTGCAACGTTTCATCAAAATAGGCTGCACGTACAAAGTAGCTCGCTTTATCTTCTACCCGTTGCCATTCCACGGTAGTGCGTAGCGCTTTGTCGTCTTGCTGGGATTTACTTTCTGCCACGGTCATACTTGCAGGAATTTCCCGGTGGTTCTTTTGGTACCAAAGGCGAAAGCTTAGTTGTTGATTTTTGGTCAACTTAAAATAATTTTCCTGCAAAATCCCATTCTGATTAAATGCTGCATTTGCCAGCTGTTGTTCTGGCTTACCAAACTGAGCCTCATTTATAAAAGGGAAATTATTTTTTGCTTCATGATGGAAAAATTTTGTAGTAGAACTAAATTTATTTTTACTTATTCCGATTTCAATATTTTGTTGTTGGTCTCCAAAACTTCCAGCACTCAATGCAGCGCCTATCGACAAGCCTTTATTAAACGTTGGCGTATTGAGAAGATGGATTGTACCTCCAAGTGCCCCACTGCCCCACAAAGCACCTGCTCCTCCGTATTGGAGTTTGAGTGTCGTTATAAAATTCACAGGGAGCAAAGCCAAGTCTTGCCCTCCATTCATGGGGCTTGACAGGTTAAATCCATTCCATAAAATAGCCGTCTGGCTAGCGTTCGTGCCTCGAAACGAAGGTGTGGAGAGCCCAGCTATACCATAACTTTTAACAAATACTTGTGATTGTGTTGCCAATAAATCGGCTAAAGTATTGGTGCTGTTTTGAGAAATCGTAGCCGAATCAATTGTTTCTATTTTGCTACCTGTAGCAAAGCGGGCTAATCTATTGGAGGTAACAGCCACTTCTTGCAACACATGCACAGAGTCGAAAACCAATGTTTGTGCGCGTCCCTCTATGTAACCTATAGAAAGCAGCACTATTAGAAATACAATTTTTAAATTTTTAAGCATAAACGAATCCCTTCTGAAAAGGTGTTGTTTCATGCCGACAAGAATTATTGAAAATTAAAAGAACACACGCATCCTTCCTTCTTTCAAACAACTTTCTTCCCGAAGCATTGAATATAAACATCTAGGCAGGTCTCCTGACTTACTCTCGTGCTACCTTCCCAAACAATTTGTTCAGTGGTATAATGGATGCACTTTTCGAATGTATAATCATCCGAAAGAGTTTACAGTTGCGGGAACAGCTCGTGATTTGCACACGATTCCCTTTTAATTTCATTATCAAAGAATCTGATAACGAAAACCAAAATGTAGGTCAAAGGTAGTTTTATTTTTTTAAAAAACAAGTGTGCGTTGTAGTCTATTGATTTATAAGGGTTATAGACGGCTCTCGCTATTTTTATTTAATCCGAATCATTCTATCGAAGGAAATATCTTCGTTCAACGAAAAAATAAGTACTTCTTGATACCCTACTGGGAGTTTAAATATATTGTGTAGTGGCACCCCAAGCAGATAAGCCCAGAGACAACGAATGACGCCAGCATGTGTAACGAGCAACACTTTCGAGAATTTCTCCTTTCGCAAGTGCTCCATAAAAGTGGCTACTCTTTTATAAACAATGGATAGGCTTTCCGCATTGGGCGGCTGCGTATTTACAAAATCGTTCATCCATATATTCAGCGACTCTTGGTCAAGCTCGTTCCATGCTTTACCCTCCCAGTCTCCAAAATTCATTTCCATCAATTTCCTTTCGTACTCCACCGTTCCAAGGTTCAATGCCTCTGACAATTGTCTACAGCGCTCTGTAGGACTGGAGTAGACACGATCAAAATCGGTAGGCAATTCAGCACGTATGGCTTCCGCTTCCTCCAAAAACGATTCGGCAAGTACAACATCACTTTGTCCGTAACACAGTCCTTTGGACGCCACTTGAGTGTGTCTGATTACATAAATTTCCATAAGCCTAAAATTGATAAATAGAATACGACTTCACTCACCTGCTGCGTAGCCCCCAAACAGTCGCCGGTGTAGCCGCCGATGTGTTTTTTGAAATAATACCCAAGGTATATTTTCGAGAGGTAGCTTATTGGAAGCACGCATAAAAATCGCCAATCTTGAAAGAGTATAAAAGGTATAAGCATTATTACGCCACTGAAAAGAAGCTCTGAACTACCCAGTCGAACATTCGCAATAGGCCTTGATTTTGACTTGTCTAAATCTTGCACATAGTTGTGTGTATAGACAAAGGTAGACGCTATAAATCGGCTTGTAGTATGTCCGTTAATCAAAACAGCAATTAATAGAAAATTATCTTTCGTAGCAAGC
This sequence comes from Cytophagales bacterium, assembly GCA_043718845.1. GTDB lineage: Bacteria > Bacteroidota > Bacteroidia > Cytophagales > Cytophagaceae > JANYCO01. Next base: position 17,824 of record JAYSUZ010000088.1, on the reverse strand, counting down.
TCATACAAGGCAAAAAATTTGAGAAGCACCAATAGCAACATCCCAATAACTCCGTAGGCACCTATTCTACTGTCTTTCATGATGGCTAAGATTTGCTCTTTCGTCCATCCTCCTCCAAAAGAATCACAGGTGTCGGTAAAGCCGTCTTCGTGAAAAGCCCCTGTAATCCATACACTGGCTACCATTGAAAGGATAATACAAATGGGCAAGGGTAGTATAAAAGAGAATCCCCAAAATACAAAACCTGCGATAGCCCCTACAATCCAACCGATGAGGGGGAAATACTTTCTGGACTTATTTAAATATTCTTCACTGTGGTCTACCCATTTCGGACAAGGAATACGTGTAAAGAACATCAACGCGGTGAAAAAATAATGAATTTCTTTTTTTATCATAGTCGTCTTTTTAGTCTTTATTAGAAACTCCAGCACTTTCAAAACTTGCCATTTCATTTAAAAAAGCAACAGCCGATTCTAGTAGTGGATAGGCTACGGCACAGCCACTGCCTTCTCCAAGGCGCATATCGAGGCGCAAAAGCGGCGTTGCGTTTAAATACGAAAGTAGGGCACCATGTCCCGACTCGTCAGACAAGTGACAGAAAACAGCATTGTTACTAATTTTAGGATTAAGTCGGTGCGCTACTAAAAAAGCACTTGTGGCTATAAAACCGTCTACCAAAATCAGACTATTACATTCGTATGCTTTCAACATAGCGCCGCACATCTGTGCAATTTCAAACCCGCCATACGTTTGCAGCATTTCCTTTGCGGACATGCTTACTCCGTGCTTTTCTTGTGCACGTTTTAATATCAAAATTTTATTTTGCAATTGTACATCGTCAAGTCCAGTGCCTCTTCCTACGCATTTTTCTATAGGGATAGCGCACAGCGCACTCATCAGCATGGCGGCAGAGGAAGTATTGCCAATACCCATTTCGCCAAAGCCTACCACGTTACACCCAGCCTTGCTAAGCGGCTCCATGAGTGCTGCTCCATTTTCTAGGCATTGCTCCATTGCTTCTTCTGTCATCGCTTTTTCATGGAGAAAACTTTTAGTTCCTTTTCCTACCTTTCTATTAATAAGATTAGTATTGTCAGGAAAATCATAGTTAACACCAGCGTCTACGACCTTTAGCGCCATACCATGCTGACGACAAAAAACATTAATGGCAGCACCACCTTGTAAAAAATTTAGGACCATTTGAAACGTCACCTCCTGAGGATATGCACTGACACCATCGAGCGCAATACCATGATCGGCAGCAAATACCAAGATTGTAGGGTTGACAAGTGTTGGCGACAGGGAATTTTGAATTGTACCTATCTGCAAAGCGAGTTTTTCTAACACACCTAATGCGCCTTGAGGTTTGGTTTTAAAATCTATTTTATGCTGTAATTTTTCTTGAATCATATAACTAAAGTGTATCGTAAAGTGTATCGTTTAGTAAAAATAGTCCTAGCGTATTCCATAGTTTAAAAGAATCTTTTCTATTTCCATCCATCCCTTTTCCGTTTCCCAAGTCGTTTTAATCTCTGGCAACGCAAGCAGCTCGGACATCAATTGATCGTGCTCTTTCCCCTTTGCTAAGGCTTCCGAATAAGGCAAATCGCTAAAGGTAACCATCGAATAAAGGGGTAGATAATTTTTGTATTTTTTATGAATAGCGGCTTCTATTTTTTTTCGTAGAATAAAATTTTCGTCCGCTACCAAGTCCCGCATTTCGATAAAATTTCTCATGGAAAGTTCGGCAATAGCATCGGCATTGGGTTTTCGTGTTGCTTGGTAGAGGGGGAGTACTTTCGACCAGTCGTCGTTCCATTGCTCCAACAGTTCATTCAGTACACGAACGTCCTCAAACCCTGCATTCATACCCTGTCCGTAAAAGGGTACTATGGCGTGAGCGGAATCGCCAATCAAGAAAGCGGTGTCTTGGTGCACCCAAGGAAACGTATGCACCGTAGATAAGAAAGAGGCTTCCGAATCAAAATAATCGTCCTCTAGCGCACCGATCAGAGGCAACACGTCGGGAAAATATTTTTCAAAAAAAGCGTGTCCTTCGATTTTGTTTTTTATGGATGAAAATCCATTTGCGCCATCAAAAGGAAGGAAAAGTGTACACGTAAAACTACCGTCGTTATTGGGCAAAGCAATAAGCATAAACGCCCCTCGCGGCCATATATGCAAGGCGTTCTTGTCCATTAGGTGTTGTCCATTTTCTCCGGCGGGGATTGTAAGTTCTTTGTACCCCTGAGGTATTCTGTCGACAGTCGTTTTACCCTTCGAAACGTTTTCTAGTGCTTGCCTTACCTGCGAAAATGCGCCATCCGAACCTACTATTAAATCGTAAGAGACGTCGAGGAGTTTCCCTGTTTCGTAGTTTTCAAAAACTGCCTTTTGAGAAACAATGTCGACTGCTAGACATTTTTGATTGAAATAGAATTCTACCTCCTGCTTCGACGCTTGTTCGATCAATGCCCTGTTTAATCCACCACGAGAAATGGAGTTAATGTATTGCCCATCCTCACTATACGGTTGAAAATTTGTTTGCCCTTTTATATCGTGCACCATTCTACCGCTCATGGGAATGGCATTTTCTAGTAGCAGTTTTTCCAATCCCGCTTCTTTTAATGCACGTAATCCTCTATGGCTGAGTGCTAAATTTATGGATCGTCCGTCTTCCAAAAGCGTTTTGCGAGGGTCTTCTCTTTTTTCATAAACGGAAACCCTATACCCTCTACGAACCATGTACAGTGCTAAAAGAGCGCCTACCAATCCAGCACCTGTTATTAAAATAGACTTCTGATTTCTTCTTTGATGCTCCATTTAGACGCAAGATACTAGATTTAGGTGCAAGAAGATTGACTTGCGGAGTGCTTAATTTTTGCATTTGTATCCACAATTTACCTCATGGCTCATTAAAGGTAAGAATAACAAGCCAATACACCTTAAAAAAGGGCGCTTAGGCGGGTTTTAGAAATTACACTTCAGAGGCCTACTATTTAGCGGAGGCTGGAGTATAAAATGATGTACCATTTAGGCAATAATTGCCACTAAATAGGCTATGAAATGATCCATTTCCAAAATTTACCTACATCGATTTGGATAAATGATACGTTTAACGGGGTCTTTTGTTTTACGGTTTAGTGTATCTTTCGAAAATAATCCAAGAAAAAATGTTACAAAAATTAAAAATTAAATTCCTTTCTATACTTATCGTATGTTTCGTATTCGCCATTTTGGGCAACGACGTGTGCGCACAAAGTAAAAGAATAAAACAGGTATCTAGTCTATACGATTCGCTCAGAAGTCATAATATAGAATCCCCAAAAACAGTATTGGCAATTGTTATATACGAAACGGGATGGATGCAATGTAAAAGTTGTGCGTTGGAGTACAATAATTTATTTGGATTTCGGACCAACAAAGACTTTGTTAAGTTTTCCAGCACCACGGAATCTATAAAATACCTTAAAAAATGGCAAACGAGATTTTACAATCCATGGAGAGTAAAACACCCAAAAGGAACTTATTATGATTACCTGAAGTATATTAAGTATTGTGACAATATGGAAAGCTATATAAAGAACATCAAAAATATTGAGCAATGGCTTTCCATAAACATCACCAAAGTAGACCACCTATAAGATTGAGCGACTCTGTTAATTAATGATGATGGTGCTCTTCTTCTCCTTTATCTAATATACGAATAATAGAGCCTCCTACAAAAACAGCTACCCAAGTAGGATATAGCGCCCACATATCCAATACCGTTTTCCCAAGTAGTAGTAATATACCGTGACAGAAAACACTGAAAATTAATCCGATTATACTTATTGTCTGAAAACCATTCATACGTTGCATGGCTACAAGGTACTAATAATTTTAATTGAATATCAACTTTATACTGTATTTTTGTTTCTATTCAAAAGTATATGAACAGTTACGTAAGTATTGATAAAATAAAAGAGGCAGGTGCGCGCCTAAAAGGCATCGTACATCATACGCCACTGATCCGAAATACGAATCTTTCTTCTTATTACGATTGCACCATTCTATTGAAAAGAGAAGACCTTCAAGTAGTACGTTCCTACAAACTCCGAGGAGCGTATAACCTTATTTCCACTACGCCAAAAGAAGCACTTTCTGGAGGTGTAGTATGTGCTAGCGGAGGCAATCATGCACAAGGAGTTGCTTTTTCTTGTAATTTATTAAAAATAAAAGGGCGTATTTATATGCCCTCTACTACTCCAAAACAGAAGATTAATCAGGTACACATGTTTGGAAAAGAATATGTGGAAGTAGTATTAATAGGCGATACTTTCGACGATGCGTATGCCGAAGCAATCAAGTACAGCAAAGAACACAACCAGCTTTTTGTACCCCCATTCGACCATGAAAAAATCATAGAGGGACAGGGCACTGTGGCGTTAGAAATTTTAGAAGATTTTAACGAAAAAATCGATTATATCTTTGTACCCGTGGGTGGCGGCGGACTTATTTCGGGTGTTATTTCGCTTTTCAAAGTAGTAAGCCCTGAAACAAAGATTATCGGTGCGGAGCCCGAAGGTGCGCCTTCTATGGCAAACTCTATTCAACACAAACAAAATACCACGCTTGATTATATTGACAAATTTGTAGACGGAGCCGCCATAAAAAGAGTAGGAGAGCTAAACTTTGAAATCTGTAAAGATTCAATTGACGAAATGATTTTGGTGCCGGAAGGGAAAATCTGCTCTACTATTATACGCTTATACAACGAAGAGGCTATAGTAGTAGAGCCTGCAGGGGCATTGAGTATCGCAGCACTTGATTTTTATAAAGATAAAATAAAAGGCAAAAATATAGTTTGCATTGTAAGTGGCAGCAACAACGACCTCGGTCGAATGGACGAAATTCGAAACCGTTCGTTGTTGTACGAAGGGGTTAAACACTATTTCATCATCAGTTTTCCACAAAGGGCAGGAGCTCTTCGAGAGTTTCTCGACGAAGTATTAGGCCCAAACGCCGACATCACCCAGTTTGAATACACCAAAAAAACAGCCAAGGAATACGGTCCCGCCTTTGTAGGTATTGAGCTCAAGCACAAAGAAGATTACGAACCACTCATGGAAAGAATGTTGAAGAAAAAAGTAGACTTTACTTCTATCAATCAAGATCCGAATCTATTCAATTATTTTTTATAACTTCTTCAAAATAAAATCCGTCATCATTTTATAGAGATGAAAACGGGTAATACCGCCATAAATACTGTGGTTTTTGTCGGGATAATAAAAAACATCAAATTGTTTATTAGCGTTGATCAAAGCCCGTTGCATCTCCAACGAATTTTGTACATGTACATTATCGTCTGCTGTACCGTGAATAAGTAGGTAGTTGCCTTTTAGTAAATGGGCAAAATAGGCTGGGGCATTTTCATCGTACCCTTTACTATTTTCTTGCGGAAGACCCATGTAGCGTTCGGTATAAATATTGTCGTAATAACGCCAGTTGGTAACAGGAGCAACAGCAATAGCGGTCTTAAAATAATCTGCCCCCTTGGTTATGGCCAGCGAAGACAAATACCCCCCAAAACTCCATCCAAAAATACCTATACGACTGGAGTCTATATATTTTTGAGTTTGTAGATAGCGAGCTGTCTCCACTAGGTCTTCGGTTTCGTATTTTCCCAACTTAAATTGTGTTACTTTTTTGAAAGCCACCCCTCGCCCTCCTGTACCGCGCCCATCAACACAGACTACAAGGTATCCTTTTTGCGCTAGAAGTTGGTACCAAAAATAATTGGCACCTAGCCAGCCGTCCAGCACCTGCTGTGAGCCAGGCCCGCCATAGACGGTGAGCAGTACAGGATATTTTTTCGACTCGTCAAAATCGACAGGTTTAAGTATCCATGCGTTAAGCTGCGTGTGCTGCGAAGTGGTAAACGTAAAAAAATGTACCTTACCCGCCTTTATTTCCTCTAGCTTAGCGGTTAGTTTTTTATTCTCTATTAACATCCGAACCGTTTGTCCTGTAGAAGTTGCTTTCAACGAAACCGTTTGCGGGCTGTTGGCGCTGGAATAGGCGTCTGTATAATAATCAAACTGTGGCGAGAACGAAATATCGTGCACCCCTTTTTCTTGGGTGATTCTCTTTTTCTTTTTCGCTGAAAGCGCTATTGAATACAACTGTTTTTCTAGTGGGGATGTCTCTTGAGAAATGAAATACACCACTTTATTTTTATCGTCTACCCCTAAAATTTCAGTTATCTCGTAGTCGCCTTGTGTCAAGGAGCGTATTGAATTTGTAGCTTTTGAATACGTATAAATATGCCGAAAGCCGCTTTTTTCACTCGTAAATACGAAATCTTCCGTATTCGGCAAGTAGAAATGGCTGTCGTTAATTTCTATATACGCCTTGTCCGTTTCTTGATAAGGAATCGAAGCTGTTTTTTTTGTTACGTCATAGTGTACTATCTCCAGCTTATTTTGCAAACGGTTCATACGGTAGTAGCTGAGCACATCAGTATTTCCAGTCCAGCGTAGGCGTGGAAAATAGGCGCATTCATCCGAAATTGTAGCGTCGATTTCTACGATTTTATTTCCCATTAATTCCACACATAAAATTTTTACGGAAGCATTTTCTTCGCCCACTTTGGGGTATTTGTAGCGGTAGTCGGCGGGATAAGTTTCGCCCCATAGCTGCATCGTATATTCCTTTACCCGACGTTCGTCAAAGCGGTAGAACGCTATTTTTTTACTGTCCGGCGACCAAAAAAATGCTTTGGCAAACTCAAATTCTTCTTCGTATACCCAATCGCAAGAGCCGTTGATAATAGCATTAACTACGCCATCCGAAGTAATGGATTTTTCTTCGAGCGACGACACCTCCGTTACAAACAAGTTGTTTTCGCACACGAAAGCGATTTTGCTTCCATCTGGGGAGAATGTGGGGTAAGAAATCTTGCCTTTACTCGTAGTACGCAGCGAACGAAGCGCGCCCGTTTTTACATCGAAAATATAATAATACGCTTTTGACGACCGGCGGTAAATGGCTTCTTCTTCTGTAGCAAAAAGAATTTTTGTTTGGTCCGGACTAAGTATGTATTCCTCTACTTTTATCTTAAGAGAAAGCGTATCCGACCAGAGCGCCGTAAGCGTTTTTGTGGAGCCATCCAGTATAGAGTGCACCTGTACTGTTGGCAGGCCATTGGCAGGATTAATTTTCATTTCCGAATACTGCCGACCATCGGCCGTCCAGTTGAACGATGAAAAATAATCCGAACGAAATTTGCCATTTACCCAAATATCTTCAAGAGTAATGGTTTGATTAAAAGCATTAAAACTAGTGAACACCAGTAAAAATGAGCAGAAATAGTTGAACATGAGGTCTTAAATTTTAGTTGAATATACAGAAATTATTTAAGTGCAGGTACGTTTGATTTCTTTTGAAAAAAATAAAAAAATAGACAACTAATTCCTATATTTATAGGAAGAGAACTTAATTTTTCAAAAAAATGGATTTTCAATTAACTGAAGAACAACTTGCCGTACAGGCTGCCGCACGTGACTTTGCACGTACCGAACTACTACCAGGCGTAATAGAGCGCGACGAGCACCAGTCCTTCCCAAAGGAGCAACTACAAAAGCTAGGAGCACTAGGCTTCATGGGCATGATGGTAGATCCAAAATACGGAGGAAGCGGTATGGATGCGGTATCGTATGTGTTGGCTATGGAAGAAATTTCTAAAATTGACGCTTCTGTTTCTGTATGTATGTCTGTAAACAACTCCCTAGTATGTTGGGGGCTTGAAACGTTTGGAAACGATGCGCAGAAGCAAAAATATTTACCCAAACTAGCAAGCGGAGAAACCATCGGAGCGTTTTGCCTTTCTGAGCCAGAAGCGGGCTCTGACGCTACTTCCCAGCGCACTACGGCCGAAGACAAAGGCGACTATTACTTGGTAAATGGCACTAAAAATTGGATTACAAATGGAAATTCTGCTTCGGTCTATATCGTAATTGCACAAACACATTCCGAAAAAGGTCATAAAGGTATAAACGCCTTGATTATAGAAAAGGGAATGGAGGGTTTTGTGGTCGGTAAAAAAGAAAACAAGATGGGTATTCGAGCTTCAGATACGCACAGTTTAATGTTTACCGATGTGAAAGTACCCAAAGCCAACCGCATTGGCGAGGATGGCTTTGGTTTTTCTTTTGCCATGCAAACATTGAATGGCGGCAGAATTGGAATAGCTTCTCAGGCATTGGGTATCGCTGCTGGCGCATACGAATTGGCACTACAGTATTCTACAGAACGAAAAGCCTTTGGAAAATCCCTCTCAGAGCATCAGGATATCCAGTTCAAATTGGCCGATATGGCTACTCGAATTGATGCTTCACGTCTTCTTTGCTTAAAGGCGGCATTTCTAAAAGACCAGCACCAGGATTATAGCACCGCAAGTGCTATGGCAAAACTATTTTCCTCCAAAACAGCCATGGATGTCACTACAGAAGCTGTTCAGATTCATGGCGGCTACGGTTATGTGAAAGAATTTCATGTGGAAAGGCTTATGAGAGACGCCAAAATCACCCAAATATACGAGGGCACCTCTGAAATTCAAAAAATAGTGATTTCGAGGGAATTGTTAAAAAAATAACATTTTAAAGCCTAATTAAAATACTGCACTTATAATAAAAATATAACTTTATTAACTGAATTATTTGACATTACGGTTTAAATATATTAGTTTCGTACAAATTATTAGAATAGTTACAATTGAGTTTTAATTATATTTTCAAATAGCAGACCCATTCAACACAATGGAAGATTATAATAAAATTATAGAATCACTTGGCGTTCGGTACATCAAGTCTAAAAATATAAAAATACTTCAGCCTATTACTGTTGAAAATTTTTATGATGTTGGCAATACGATTATTTTACTTCATAAAGGAGAAATCTCTTATGGAGAAGATAAGATTAAACTAAACGAAGGCGAACTTCTTTTTATACCTGGAGGCAGATTGACTTCGGTAACTTATGGAAAAAATAATCCTGTAAAGCTGACCAATGAAGATTTATTAAATAATAGAGATAAATTTCTTAGCTACAACAAAAATTTCAGCCATGTGGGGTTAGAAATGGATAGTTTTAGTTATATCACTTTTGAAGCCAAGGTATTTGACTCTGTAAACTTCTTTGCTTCTCTAGACATTCCTCCTTTTATACTATCTGGCACAGATAAGTTGTCGGAAACGATGATTGAGACGGTGAAAGAAGAGATGACAGAGCACCCTGGAAAAGACCGATTAATAAAAATAAATACCGAGAGAGTTGTTATTGAAATTGTTCGTTTTATTTTAGAAAAAAGATTATTTGTAGAGCAATTGGCTACGAATAGCACTTATTTCAAAGACCCACGCCTTATTGATATTTTCGCATTCATAAAAAAACATTTGGGTGGTGATTTGTCTAACAAGGTACTTGCAAATGTAGCGAACGTATCGGAAGATTATGTTGGCCAGTACTTCAAGATGCTTACAGGAATAAATCCACAGGACTATATTGAGTACCAACGTATGGAAATGGCGGTAAACCTCCTTCGTACTACTAAGAAATCGATTCGCGAAATCGGTGGGGAAGTTGGCTACAAAGATACTGCTTACTTCTGCCGTCGATTCAAAATGATGTTTGGAATCCCTGCTGGTAAGATGAGAAGAAGAGAGTCGCTAATGAATTTATAAAAAAGAAGGCAGTCTATGCCCCTTCTTTACCAATAATTGCCTCATTTATTTCACGCACAATAGAAGAAACCTCGAGCATAAGTTCGGGGTTTTTTTCTATCCCATTGCCTACTACAATCAGATCTGCACCAGCCATTAACGCATTATATGCTTTTTCAGAAGTGTTTATTCCGCCGCCTACTATGATGGGCACCTCTACCGACTTCTGAACCAATCGTATCATTTCAGACCCTACAGGATTAAGCGCGCCACTTCCCCCGTCAAGATAGATTAATTTTAGCCCGAGCATCTCACCCGCCATAGCCGTACAAGCAGCAATCCCTGGTTTATCGGAGGGGATAGGAGTGGTATTGCTAATATAAGAAACGGTAGTCTGTCTGCCGCTATCGATCAACATATAGCCTGTGGATAGGATTTCCAATCCGCTTTTTTTTAGGATTGGTGCAGCTATAACGTGCTGACCAATCAGTGCGTCTGCGTTTCTACCGGAGATTAGGGAAAGAAGCAGTATCCCATCCGCATAGTTACACAGTTGAGTATTGCTCCCTGGGAAAATGATAACAGGAATTGTTGATGCTGCCTTTATAATAGAAATAGTTCGAGAAAGACTATCTTCGGTAAGTAAGCTGCCGCCTACAAAAAAGAAATCGATACCATTTTCCATACCCAACTTTGCCATTTCCGCACAAGAATGTTCGTCTAGTTTATCGGGATCTACTAAAACAGCAAAGGACTTTATTTTTTTTGATTTCTTCTCTACTAGTGAGGTGTAAATGGATTTCATCCTGTAAATTTAATTCCAAATATACTTAATTATTCAGTCCCTTTTTCGACTTTTCTTTTTGCCTTTTAATACCATTTGTTACCTAAAAGGTAAACCAGGAATATAGCGCTCCATATTTTCGGGATGTAAAATGAAATTGAGATTAACGCCCACTACAGGTGAGATATCGTTGCGCTTAAAATAAATATTATTGCCCTGCGCATCGGATGTTCCTAATGGATAATAGTATTCTGTTTCCCGCATAGCATAAATGCCCACGTAGACGCTTTTTGATAGCCCGTAAAAAACATCGAATCGAAATTTTGTAAAATCAATGTTTCGATATTTATAGATATCGTATTGCAACTTCGTATTTAGAAGTATTTTATAAGACAGCAAAAGGCCAAGAGGTCTGCCTGCCACGTTAAAGTCTTTGAATAAGGCGGCACCTATACCCAGCTGTATATCTTTGTCTGTATCGAAAAAATCATAGTTGAAATGATGAATGTATTCTACGGACAGCTCTTTTAGAAACTGGACCGACCCTATTTTGCCTCTATGACTGAGGTTTCCTTTAAGGGTTGCCATATTCTTTTTGGGGTCATATGCCAAACGATGAGAAATCGAACCTCCTCCATACCATCGACCTCCGATATTCATTTCCAAGCCCACTCTATTATACAATCGAGTGCTGTTGGTAATCCTATAGCGATAATCCTCATTGAAATTATAATCTACGCTATAATACAAACAGCTATTTTCCTTGAAATAATACGCTCCATTCAAGCCAGAAAGTACGGTAAGGCTCTTTCTATCTTTTTCAATTGGCGCATCCGAGGGCCTATCTTGAGCAGCTATAAAACCAGCAGAGGCAAAACACAGCAATAAGCTTATTAAAACTTTAAAATCAATCATATTTTTAGCGCAAAATGTATTAGTACAAGCTAATCAAAAAAACGAACAAAAAAAACACGAGACTAAATGATCTCGTGTAGTATTCTATGATGGAATAAATCCAATCAAATGCTCAAATTAAGAAAGAAGTGAACTTACGAAAGTTGTAGATTCAGCTGGCTTAGCAGCAGCTTTTTTCTTAGAAGAAGCTTTTTTCTTAGCAACTGGTTTCTTAGCTACTGCTTTTTTAGCAACTGGTTTCTTAGCTACTGCTTTTTTAGCAACTGGTTTCTTAGCTACTGCTTTTTTAGCAACTGGCTTCTTAGCTACTGCTTTTTTAGCAACTGGTTTCTTAGCTACTGCTTTTTTAGCAACTGGTTTCTTAGCTACTACTTTTTTAGCTACCACTTTTTTTGCTACTACTTTTTTAGCTACCACTTTTTTAGCGGCTGCTTTTTTTACGGGCTTCTTTGCTGTTGCCATGTGATCCTCCTTTTTTTAAATTGTTATATTATTAAACTAAAAGCACTTCAATAATATAGTATTTTTTTTAAAGTTCCAAATATCTCTGAAATTATCCTTAATCTTTTTCCGCTTCAAACCCTCTAAAACAGCCTATTGACAATACAAATTTGGCACTTTATACGCATCGTTTTTTTTTGTAAAAAAAACGATGCGCTGTGCGCCTTTGCAATTGAGGCTTACAGCGCATCGAATAATTTCATTGTTAAAAATAGCTCAAAGTGACGTCTGCCCAAATCGCAATTTTTTATTAAAAAATATTTTTCAACATTTTTTAATTTTCTCTAAATATTTACGTCGATTTGATTTCTTAAGAGGTCTTCCATCGTTTCTCGCTTGCGAATTTGTAACACATTTTTATCTAAAATCATCACCTCTGCAGGTCTAAAACGCGAGTTGTAATTTGAACTCATACTAAAAGCATACGCTCCCGCATTTCGAATTCCGATGATGTCTCCCTCTTTCACTTCTTCCATCTCCATATCGGTAGCAAAGGTGTCCGTCTCACAAATATAGCCTACTACATCGTATGTCTTCTTTGGGCCTGTTGGGTTTGAAGCGTTAAATATACTGTGGTACGCATCGTAAAGCATAGGACGGATAAGGTGGTTCAATCCAGAATTTACGCCTACAAAAGTGCATAAAGGCGAATCCTTCACCACATTTGCCCTCACAAAAAGAAATCCACTTTCACTCACAAGGTATTTGCCTGGCTCAAACCACAGCTCCAAGGCTCTTCCATAACGGCTGCAAAACGATGTAAAAGCCGCTTTCATCTTTACGCCCAACTCTTCCACATCGGTTACATAGTCTCCTTCTTTGTACGCTACTTTAAAGCCACTCCCGAAATCGAGAAATTTTAGGCTATCAAACAGCATCGCTACCTGAAAGATTACTTCTGCTGCCTGAATAAATGCTTCTGCACTCTTAAAGTCAGATCCGCTATGGACATGAACGCCCGACACATTGATCTTATATAAATCTGTGAGTGCATAAACTTGGTCCATCTGATCGATAGAGATACCAAACTTGGAACGTTTATGGCCTGTCATTATTTTTTTATTGCCTCCTGCATCAATATGTGGATTTACGCGAATGCAGATGGGGTAACTACTCCCGTATTCTTTACCAAATTTTTCGAGGAAAGGTATATTGTCCACATTTACCGTCACACCATACGTAACCGCTTCTCTTATTTCTTCGTAATCGGAACAATTGGGCGTAAACATAATATTGTCTGGAGCAAAACCTGCCATCAACGCCAATTTTAGTTCCTGAATAGAAACCACGTCTGCCCCTGCTCCTGCTTTGCGCAATACTTTCAATACTGCCTGATTAGAAAGGGCTTTTGCCGCGTACTTAATCCGCACATCAACGCCCTCAAATGCATTTTTGAGTGTTTGGTATTGTGATACTATTTTCGAAGCATCGTATATGAAAACGGGCGTACCGTATTCGGCACAAATGTCCAGCACATTGACCCCTTGAATCTGATAGTGATTGTTTACTAATTGCATATTTTTCCTATGTATATGATTATTGTCGCAATTTACATTGTTTTTGCTTTTGTAAAAAAAATAATTTTCTGAGCCTATGTATTTGTTCTTTTGATAAATATTTTAGTACCTTTGAAAAAAGAGCCTATAAATAATGAGTACATATAATTCACATAAAGGTTGGTGGTGGCCTATAAACTAAATGTTTTGTGGACATGCCCTCTATGTAATTAACCCTATCATAAAAAAGGCTTGCTGTTCACAGCAAGCCTTTTTTAATTAATTGATTGAACTATGAAAAAGTACCAATTAAAAACAACGTTCAAAAAAATACTAGCCGACACTACAACGCCTGTTAGCATTTATCTTAAGCTCCGAGACAAATACCCAAACAGTATTTTATTGGAAAGCTCGGACTATCATGGCAACGAGGATATCTATTCCTATATCTGTTGTCAACCTATTGCGGGAATGAAAGCCGAAGACGGTTTGTTGTCCATGGACTATCCTGACGGCATCCATGTAACCAAAGAAATTTCAAGGGACTTAAGCATGACCGAAGAGATAAGTCAGTTTGCAAACACTTTTCAAGCCGAAAAATTAAACTATCCTTTTATCACCAGTGGAATATTCGGCTATTGCGCTTATGATGCCGTACGTTATTTTGAAGAAATAGAAATAGGAACTTTTCCCTCAGAATACAGAAAAATACCTGATATACAATATCATGTATACCGATACATCATTGTTTTCAACCATTTCAACAACGAGGTCTTTATCATAGAAAACAGCTACGGAGAAACGGAAGACAATGACATCTCTAAAATAGAGGGGTATATTAGAAAAAGAGATTTCGCTACCTATCGATTTAACCTTATAGAACGTGAAGAGTCCAATTTCACCGACAATGAATTTCTCAGCGTACTTCAAAAAGGGGTAGACCATTGCCTCCGTGGCGATGTATTCCAAATTGTACTCTCCAGAAGATTTTCCAGACAATACAACGGCGACGACTTTAATGTATACCGCAGTTTACGTTCTATAAACCCATCTCCTTATTTATTTTACTTCGACTATGGCAGCTTCCGTATATTCGGCTCTTCGCCAGAAGCACAAATTGTTGTCAAAAATGGCAAGTCCACCATCTATCCAATTGCAGGTACATTTAGACGTACGGGAGACGATAGTAAAGATTATGATTTGGCCAAAGAGCTGCTAAACGACCCCAAAGAAAATGCCGAACACATTATGCTTGTCGATTTGGCAAGAAATGACCTGAGTCGCCATTGTAATAATGTACAAGTAGAAACACTAAAAGAGGTACAATACTATTCCCACGTTATTCATCTCGTTTCTAAAGTAACGGGACAGATGCAGGAAAATGAAAATTTTGCCAAAATAGTAGGCGATACATTCCCCGCAGGAACGCTCTCTGGCGCTCCCAAACACAACGCTATGCAAATCATAAACCGATTAGAGCACGGCAACCGAGGTTTTTATGGCGGCTGTATTGGGTACATCGGCTTCAATGGCGAATTCAACAGTGCTATTATGATTCGTTCTATCTTAAGTAAAGACAATGTGCTTTACTACCAAGCCGGTGCTGGAGTAGTAGCGCTTTCCAATATCAACAGTGAATTACAAGAAGTAAATAACAAATTGGCGGCTTTGAAAAAGGCAATTGAAGAAGCAGAAAAAATATAATACAACGATGGAAAAGATATTAATAATAGACAATTACGACTCCTTTACCTACAACTTGGTACATATCGTAAAAAAATTGGGCTATGAAATCGATGTGTTTCGCAACGATAAAATAAGCATTGCAGAAGTCGGCAACTACAACAAGATAATGCTTTCTCCTGGCCCTGGTATTCCTTCGGAGGCTGGAATTCTGCAAGAGGTGGTAAGCACTTACGCTCCTACAAAAAATATCTTTGGTGTTTGTTTGGGACTGCAATGTATTGGTGAAGTTTTTGGAGGAAAATTAACCAATCTTGATAAGGTATTCCATGGAATTGCTACGCCTATACAACTTGCCAATAGCAAAGACCCTATTCTCTTCGGCGGATTACCTGATCGTTTTGCTGTGGGGCGCTACCACTCTTGGGTAGTGGATGTGGCAGGGTTTCCCGAAGTACTCGAGATAACCGCAGTAGACGACTCTGGAAAAGTAATGGCACTAAGACATAAAACATTTAAAGTACGTGGCGTGCAGTTTCACCCAGAGTCCATTTTGACCGAACACGGGGAAAAAATGATAGAAAATTGGTTAAAATCCTGATGCCAAACGTCAGCGAAAAAACCTTCACGGATACACTTATCACCTTGTATCGTTCAACGATTATATTGATTGCGCTATGTTTTCAGAAGCACATTACCCCACTCGTTTAGCCAAAGAAGCACTCGATACATACCTTTCAAAAGGTTGGTTTAGAATGGGGCAAACTATTTTTACAACAAACTTATTAGTTTTTAACAGTCAGCTGTATGCTGCAATCTGGCTACGGACTACGCTTGAGGAATATCTGCAAGACCCAAAACAGTTGAAATCGCTGAAACAAAACTCAAGATTCAATACCAAAATAAATCCCGCTACACTTACAGAAGAGAAAGAAGCCCTTTTCTCCCTTTACAAAACAGCCGTTTCCTTTGAGCCATCAGCATCGCTTGTATCGTTATTGTATGGAAAAGAAACCACTACTATTTACGATACCTATGAAGTACTGGTTTACGACGACGACAAACTGATTGCCTGTGGGTTTTTCGATATGGGCGAGAACAGTGCAGCCGGAATCTCCTGCTTTTACGACCCTGCTTACAAAAAATACAGTCTGGGGAAATTTTTAATTTATACAAAAATGAACTACTGCAAAAAAATGGGCCTACAGTATTTCTATGCGGGGTATTTTGCACCACATTATGCAGCCTTTGACTATAAATTAGAAATCGGAAGTGCTGCCTTACAGTATTATGACTATAAGGACGAAACTTGGAATCCTATAGCTGCTTTTTTAGATTCCAACAACCCTTTAGAAGTGATGAAAAGAAAGCTTAATACGCTGCACCAACTACTGCTTTCGCATAGCGTCGAAAGCCGTCTTTTCCACTACGAATTTTTCAACGCTACACTAATGCCCGACTTTAGAAACGCCAATCTATTGGATTTTCCTCTCTTTCTATATTGTTTTGATTTATCAGACGTATGTGTAAATCCAATCATAGTGTTTGATATAAAAGCAGACGCATACCAACTGTTGAAATGTGCCACGTTCTTCAACGTCGATGCTCCGTTGACAGAAGAGGGAAGTTACTGTACGAGGATACTAACGGGCGGCACCGTCGTTTTTGCTTCTGCCGATGTGTATAAAATAGCAGCCGTATTGATGGAAATAGAGCTAAAATTTACAACACTCTAAATTCCGTTCGTCTATTCAATTGTTTCCCTTCCTCCGTTTGGTTGCTACTTACAGATTGAGCACTTCCGAACCCTTTTGCTACAATCCTGTTCTTATGAATTCCTTGTCCGACTAGGTAATTCATTACATGTTCCGCACGCAAGCGAGACAAGGTGAGATTGGCAGCTTCCTCCCCTACATTGTCGGTATAGCCCGCTATCTCTATCCGTATGGTTGGGTTCACGGTAAGTAAGGTAATTAATTTTTGCAATTCCGTATTCGATTCATTTTTCAATTCCGACTTTCCAGAATCAAAAAATATATTGTTCAATACGATCTTTACGCCTGAATGCACTTTCTTAAGTTTCACCTCTCTCAACACTTCTTTAAAGCCGTTATGGCAATCCAACTGGGCGTTTTCGGAATGAAAAACAAACCCTTCGTGCTCAATATGTATGGCATAATTTTTTCCGCAGGGCAAGGAAATAAGGAATTTTCCATTTTTACTGTTGGACTTAAATTTGGAAATCACTTTCTGCGTGCTGTTGTCTGTAACTAGGATGTCCGCTTCCAACGCAATACCCAATTCATCCCTTACCTCTCCTTTCAGCAATTCCAATTCGGCCTCACTGTTCTTATTCATCTTTATAGAATAGATATCTTGTTTGCCGTACCCGCCATCTTTGTCGGTAGCATAAAACCCAACCAACTCATCTGCGGAAAGTACAAAATATACATCGTCGCCGGTAGTATTAATTGGGTATCCTATATTTTCTGGGCTGGACCATTGCCCCTGCTCATTTCTGATTGATTTAAAAATATCGTAACCACCCATATTAGAATGACCTTTGGAACTAAAATACAAAGTTCTACCATCAGGGTGAATAAAGGGAGACTCTTCGTCGTACAAAGAGTTCACCTCCGCAAGTGGCGTAGCTTTCGACCATTTACCACCAAACGTTCTTGTAGCGGTATATATATCTCTATCGTTTTTAGCGCCCGAGGAATGTATAAAAAATAAGGTAAGCC
>JAYSUZ010000087.1:0-4275 GCA_043718845.1 Cytophagales bacterium | reverse complement strand
TTCTCTCAAACTATACTAGGCAATAGCATAATTGTAAATGTTTATTTTATATTTACTGAATAAAATAAATACGTACCATACCGTAATGAATTTCTCCGAATTAGGCTTAGTTGCGCCACTTATACAATCATTGGATGAGCAAAAAATTGTTACTCCTTCTGAAATTCAGGAAAAGGTAATCCCATTTTTGCTTACTACCAACAAGAACCTTGTTGGGGTTTCTCAAACCGGAACGGGAAAAACTGCTGCCTATGGGTTGCCTATCCTACAACAAATAGACACTAAACTCCAACAAACACAAGCGCTTATCATGGTGCCCACTAGGGAGCTTGGCCAGCAAGTAGCAAAAGACTTGTTTGTTTTTTCGAGGTATATTGTACGTATTCATACGGAGGCTGTGTACGGAGGAAAAAAAATTGAAGATCAGCTAAAGAAACTGGAAATACCAAGGCATATTCTAGTGGCCACTCCCGGACGCCTCCTAGATTTGCTTAATCGAAAAGCAGTTGACTTAAGTTTCCTAAAAGTGCTGGTGCTGGACGAGGCAGACGAGATGCTCAATATGGGCTTTAAACCCGATATCGATAAAATAGTACGCGCCTGCAAACCCAATGTTCGGAAGCTGCTTTTTACTTCTACTTTACCATCGGAAATGAAGCAAACCGTGAAACAATACATGGGTGAAAAAGTGGATGAGATTCATATTAAGCCTCAGGAATTTGTCAATAGAAATATCGAACACTGCTACATTGCCTATAAATTTGGGTATAAGTTAGAATTTCTGAAAGCGTTTTTGGAAACACTTTCAGAGGAGCGAGGCATTGTTTTTTGTAGGACACAAGCTGCCGCAAAATTAGTAGGCCAACAATTGGCGGGTTTCAAAATAGCTGCCGATTCCTTGTATGGAGATTTAAGCCAATTTGAAAGAGATAAAGTAATGGCTGCTTTTAAGGCAAAGCGGATTCAAGTGCTTATCGCTACCGATATCGCAGCAAGGGGTATTGATATCCAAGATTTAAATTTTGTGCTGCATTATCACTTGCCAGAAAATGATGCACAGTATGTAAATAGAAGCGGAAGAACGGCGAGAGCGGGCAAGAAAGGACGTTCTATTTGTATGCTTCAAGAAGATGAAGTATTTCAGAAAGATCCCCTTGAAAAATCGTTGGCTATTGCATTCACCCCTTTAAAAGTTGAAGCTACACTGCTGGCTTCGGAAGCTGTTGCTATCGAATTCACTATTAACATAGGCACTCGTCACGAACTTACGACGGAGTCTATAAAAGAATTTCTGGTGCTGCATACGGGATTAAAACTTGAAGCCCTCCGAGATATGCAAGTATATCGAACAGAAACAACGTTTGTAATCGATTCCAAATACCAAGGACAGCTTTTAAACAACCTGCATGCTACCAAGCATTTCCATCAAAAAATACTAATTGTCCCTTCTGTTTTATGAGCAGTCTAACGTTATACTACCGCCGTTATTCATGCTGTCGCCTTTCGGTCAGCGGTTGGCCTGAACTACAACTGGCTCTGGACAGATCTGGGTACCTATCAAAGCAACGACCTTGACCATAACGAAATCTCCGTTTCTCAATCCAATACACTAGCAGGCATTAAACCTCGAATGCAATTGCCCGTAGTTAAAATTAAGAACCAAGGAATGGCTTTTCGGTGCAGAAGTTTATTTTAAGTTAAATTTTACTGTAAACGTTGTAACGAATTGGTTTGTAATGAAATCAATAGAGCCATTTAACTGCTCCACTATTTTTTTAACCACATATAAGCCAAGCCCCGAACCAGTGGATTTTTCTGATCCTCGGTAAAACATCTTGAAAATATGACCTTTCACCTGGTCCGAAATCCCTTCGCCATCGTCCGTAATTTCTATTTCAAAAAACGTGTCATTCAACCGTGTATTTATGGTGACGATGCCATGAATAGAAGCATCGCGGTAAAGTAAAGCATTACTCAATAGGTTTTTAACAATAATACTGGTTAAAAAACGATCAAAATGAATTTGAGGCTTGCCTATATGGCTGGTTTTGATTTCTACTTTAGAAAAATTGGGCAAGGTGTGATACTCTTTAATACAGAGGCTTATTTGATTTTCGATTAAAAAGTCACTAAACTGAATATCGCTTTTGATAGTTTTTGATAATACGGATACAGAATTGAGCAACTCTTCCATCTGTATGGATTTGGCTTGGATATGCCAAAAATAATCTTGTAGTGACAAAGGAAGGTTTTCATATTTTAACAAATAAAGGATTCCCAAAATAGAAGTAACAGGAGACCTAAGGTCATGGGAAAATCGATATAAGATTTCATCCAATTCATGGTTCCGTTCCTTGAGTTGGTCCAACGTTTCTACTAGCACCTTATTTTTTGATTGAACCTCCTCAATAGCAGCCGTTATCTCTTCTTGTTGAGCCGCTATTTCCTCTGCTCTGTCTGCAAGGTCACTCTCCCTGGCCATGAGTGCCAACGTCCGTTCATTCAATAGTTCAATTAAGGTTGCGATTTCCTTTTCTTCCATGATTCTAATGTAGCTTTTTGTTCATACTTTATATCTTATATCGGAACCGCCAAACTTTATGCAACTTTCTAACGTTTCAATACGAAATAAACCACAAAACAAATGGAAAATTTGACAATAGAAAAACAATTTAAACACGCCATTGTGTATACAGTAAAAAATGACGCGAACATGGCTGTTGTTCAGGCCGTTTCCAGTTACATCCCCTTTGAATCTTTTAAGGAAGTATTTATTTTTATTGGTGAATTGGCAGGCAGAAAAAATTTAAAGAAACTTATATTTGACAAAACAAAACTTACTGTTTTCCACCAACCTTCCATGGAATGGTATTTTATAGAGTGGAAAGAAAAAATGTTTGGTATCGGGCTAAATACCCATATCAAAATTTTGCCCAAAGATGAGATTTTTCGATATAGTGTTAAAATCGGAAGGGACAAAATCGACAAAAATCATCCTGAAAAAAACTATAATAAAATGGATATCAGTTACGCTGAAACATTGGAGGAGGCTTTGAAGCGTTAGTTTAGTTTCGAGGCCTGTGGCATATACGCTGCAATTTATATAAGTACTACCTTATAAATAAAATGATAGGATTGAACACGCTGTGGTGTGAGAGCCTCAACGTGAGCGATTGCGCTCACGTTGGGCTACTCGATTATGTGCCGTATTATTGTCCAATGCTAATGTTTAAATTCGGAAGTTCTACGTGGAGTTTAACTTTTGCTTTTAGTGCAGCAAAAACGCTCAGTAAAGTGTCCATTATTATATTGCTTTTTTTAATAAATCCATGTGTCAAAACTACCAAGGTATCTGTTGCTGAAGTCTTGTCCCAAAAGGCAAGTAGTCGATTTTTCGCAATGCTTCCTTTCTAAACCACTCAGAAATTCAAATGCCTCGTCTAAAAATAAAATTTCAAAATGTCTGTCCATTACCTAAATTATTCAGATAGCAAAGACAGTAAAAATTTCGTTCTAAACTGTTTTTGCGCATCCTTCTATTTCCAACTTCAATGTAATAGCCAAGCAGTTTTAGGCAATATAAACACCTGCCATACGGATTTCATTTGTACGAGTGTAATAATGCTACCTGCAACGAAAGCAAGTATCAATTTCATTGCTGTGGCAACCGCCATTGTCCGTATTGTGGAAGTATGAAAAAAAAGCATGGGTAGAAAGTAGAACAAATGAATTGTTGCCGACGCCTTATTACCACGTTGTTTTCACGCTGCCGCACGAACTCAATGCCTTGATTCTTGGAAACAGAAAAGTACTCTTTACAACCTTGTTTGAGGCGGCTTCCAAAACCTTGCTCAAGCACAAGAATCAACTTTTAATTTTGAAGTTCCTCTGAAAAAATTGGGTAAGGGATTTTAGTTCTAAACGAGAAAAAAAAGAATAAAAAAGAGAAAAGGAGCGTAATTTAGACTCGAACAACGTAGGTTCTAGCTACTATTGCCCCTATGGGCACCGGGCGTCAGTCAACACCGACGAACACAAAAAAGCCCAGTTAAACGCATGGTTTAATAGGGCTTTTTTGTGGGCATTTTTCGCTAGTCGGCTAAATGTTAGCGGTAGTAATATTAGTCGTAATGATGTCTACATTTCTAAATTTGAATTTCATCATCGATAAACCTATAAATTAATCTATGTTCATCATCAATTCTTCTTGACCAAAATCCAGCATACTTGTGTTTCAATGGTTCTGGCTTTCCTATTCCTTCAAAAGGATTTCTT
>JAYSUZ010000086.1:0-4283 GCA_043718845.1 Cytophagales bacterium | reverse complement strand
AAAAATTACTTCTTTATTTATGAAATCATTCGCCTTTAATAAGCTATGATAATCTCGTCCTGCTACAAAGGGTTTTAGTTCCATAGTGAAAGCACTAGGTGCTTTTACTACTTCGTAGGTTACTACTACAATGTCCTTTCCATGTATTGCAGCAATTGTTTTTTCAATTTCTACTTCTCCAATATTGTATTGAAAAACAGGGAAAATACCTTTCGTGAATTTCGTGAAATGTTTTAAGCCGCTTTCGCAAATACTATTCGGAAATTGATTGGCTTGAAGTTCATATTTAGTGTTTTCTAATACAATCGTTTCCTCTAATTTGGAAAGCACAACTATTCGACCTACAGGGGGCTTGGTAGCGATCACAAACATACCATGGTAGTTTCTTGTGTTTGTTCCACAGAGGGTAGCACTCGCCCAACCTCCTAAGCCATTGGTTTCTAACCATTCCTTAGAGGATGCTTTGTTGAAATTTTGAGTAATTTCTTTATTAAATGTAATTTCCATTTAAAAAATATTTATGGGTTTATTCTATCGGAAAATTACAAATTATTTGAATATTTAAACGTATGAATTGTTAAATTATTTTTAAATTTTTGAAAGACGGTCCGCTTGATTGCAATTTTAGTGCAAATACTTGAATGAAGTACTCTTTTCTCTTTAAACTATTAACTATCTGATAATAAATTAACTAATATTTTTAATAGTAATTATTAGGCTCGATTTTTATTTAAAATAATTCTAAATTAGCTATGTTTATAATTTTTATACAATAAATAATCATTTGTTTGTCAATATATTATTCTATTTAAAAGTCAAAATAGCCCTAAAACTGCGTAAAAAGCTTAAATTGTAGTTTGAATAATTAGATTCGGATATTACATTTGTGAGGCTCTAGTAGAAATAGGTTGCTAAAATATACGGATAAAACAAGTTTTTATATGTCCTTTAAAAGATTACAAATTCGGTTATTGCGTTTAACGTTCATCGTTTTTCTCACTTTGTTCATTGGTGTTTCTTTATCCATAGCACAAAATGCAGCAGCTCCAGCAGCTGGTGCTGATCCTGCGGTACTGGCAAATGGGAAAAAGATATTTGAAGAAAATTGCCTTACCTGCCACGCAGTGCACAAAAAGAAAGTTGGTCCTGCCTTGAAAGATATCCTTAAAAGAAGAGATATCGTTTGGGTAAAAGCCTTCATTCGTAATTCTGCTAAAGTTATTAAAGTAGACAAAGATCCTTATGCCGTGAAGTTGTATGCAGAATACGGCAATACGGACATGACGACTTTCCCTACATTCAAGGATGCTGATATTGAGGCTGTGGTAGCCTATATTACAGATGAGAGTGCTAGGCCTCCAGTAGATATTGTTCCTGTAGTTAACGGCTCTTCACCTGCTGTTGCTCCCAAAGACGATAATTCTAATCTAATCTTAGTATTGACAATTATTACGCTTATTTTAGTAGCGGTTACACTTCTAGTCTTTATCGCTGTTATTAGAAAATACCTTAAAGACAGAGAAGCTTCTCTTGACGAAGCAGACAACGAAATCGTAAATCAAAAATTTGGACTAGCGGTAATTTACAAAAGTAAAATATTCATAGTTTGTGTAACGCTTTTATTTGTTTGTGTTACGGTTAGGTCTTGTTGGGTAGGCTTAATGTCTGTTGGTATCGAACAAAACTATGCTCCAATCCAACCAATTCCATTTAGTCACAAACTACACGCAGGAAGCCTTAAGATCGATTGTGGATATTGTCACACAGGTGTTTACAGAGGAAAACAAGCAAATATTCCAGGTGTTAACATTTGTATGAATTGTCATAGCCAAGTGAAAGAAGGCCCTAACGGTAAAAATGCCATTGCGAATTTGGTAGATCATTATCAAAAAAATAGACCTATTCAATGGGTAAGAGTACATAATTTGCCCGACTTAGCTTACTTTAATCACGCTCAACATACAGTAGCCGGTGGTATAGAGTGTACAAAATGCCATGGTCAAATAGATTCTATGGAAGTTGTAAAACAATTTTCAAATTTAACTATGGGATGGTGTATTAACTGTCACAGAGAGACTGCGGTAAACGGTAAAGATAATGCATACTATGACAGATTACTGAAAGTTCACGACGACAAAGTGGCTGCAGGAATCAGAAAAGGCGACATGAAAGTGGAGCACATGGGTGGTCTTGAATGTTCAAAATGTCACTATTAATCGAAAAGAATAAAGCCTAGATTCATATAGATTTTTATGAAAGAGAATACAAAAACATACTGGAGAGGCGTAGAAGAGCTATCAAAAGACCCAGAGTTCGTTAAAAATTCAGAAAGGGAATTTCCTGAGTATGTTTCTTTAAAAGAACAAGAAACTGGAGATGCTTCAGAAGGTACAAACAGAAGAGATTTCTTAAAATTATTAGGATTCGGTTTGGGTGCAGTTACATTGGCAGCTTGTGATGCTCCAGTAAAAAAAGCAATCCCTTACCTAAATAAACCTGAAGAAATAGAACCAGGTATTGCCAATTATTATGCTTCTACTTATGTAGACGGTGGTGATTATTGCAGTGTCTTAGTAAAAACAAGAGAAGGTCGTCCTATCAAATTAGATGGTAATACCCAATCTACTGTTACTAAAGGGGCTTCAAGTGCAAGAGTTCAAGCAGCGGTCTTATCGCTTTACGATCAAACTAGGCTTCAATCTTTTCAGAAAACAAAAAAAGCAATCGAACCTTCACTCTCGGATGCTGAAATTACAACTAAACTTGCAGCCGTAAGTGCTGCTGGTGGCGCTATACGTATCGTTTCTCAAACGGTATTGAGCCCCTCCACAAAAGCTGTAATTGCAGACTTTAAAGTAAAATACCCAACTACCGAACACATTGTTTACGATGCTTCTTCCGCTTATGGAATATTAAAAGCAAATCAAACTTCGTTTGGTAAATTTGTTATCCCTTCTTACGATTTTTCAAAAGCGAACATTATAGTAAGTTTTGGTGCCGATTTCTTAGGTACTTGGATTTCTCCTATTGAATATGCTGGACAGTACGCTGTAACAAGGAAAATAGGTAAATCTAAAAAAACAATGAGCCGTCACTATCAGTTCGAGACAAACTTGTCTTTGACTGGAAGTAACGCAGATTATAGAACAGCTATCAAACCTTCTCAAGAAGGATTGTTTGTAGCAGCACTTTACAATGCGGTTTCAGGAAGTAAACTGAACATAGCAGATGTAAAAAATGAAAAAATAGCGAAAGCTGCAGCAGACTTGTTGGCAAACAAAGGGAAGTCGCTCGTCGTTTCTGGATCTAATGACCCAAGCGTTCAGCTTTTGGTAAATGAAATCAATAAAACATTAGGCAACTACGGTACTACTATAGATATCACTTCAAGACCTTCCAATCAACGACAAGGCGACGATTCAGTAATGAATGCTTTTGTGGACGATGTGAAAGCTGGAAAAGTAGGTGCTGTTATATTCTACAACGCAAACCCTGTTTACGACTTTGTAAGAGGAGCGGAGTTGAAAGACGCGTTGAAATCTGTAGGATTGAAAGTCTCCTTCAATGAGCGAGTAGACGAAACTACTGATCTTTGCGAATATGCTTGTCCTGACAACCATTTCTTAGAATCATGGGGTGATGCTCAACCTAAGAAAGGTATTTATAGTTTAATACAGCCTACGATAAATCCAGTTTACAAAACTAGATCAGCACAAGAAAGTTTACTTATTTGGACAGGCGCTACTACTAGTTTTTATAACTATGTAACAAACTATTGGAAAAATAACATACTTGGTGCATCTCCATGGGATACTGCGCTTCATAACGGTGTCTTTGAATTACCTTCAGTAGAAGAGACACTAGTTGCTGGTTCATTTGATGCCGCAGCTGTTGAAACTTCTATTAACTCTACCTACAAACCTACTTCAGGTTTAGAAGTTAAATTATACGAGAAAGTAGGAATGGGCTGGGGTTCTCAAGCCGCAAATCCATGGTTACAAGAATTGCCAGATCCAATATCTAAAGCTACTTGGGATAATTACGTTGCCGTTTCTATGTCTTACGCTAAAGAGCAAGGATTGAAACAAGGAGACGTAGTAAAAGTTACAGCAAATGGTAAGTCAGTAGAACTTCCTGTTTTAATTCAACCAGGTCAGACTATTGGTACCGTATCTATCGCTATCGGTTATGGTAGAGTGATACAAGGTAAGAAAAATGTAATAGGTCAAAATGTATTCGGATTTGCTTCTATAGCAAATGGATATGTTATGAATAGCGCAGTG
>JAYSUZ010000085.1:0-1969 GCA_043718845.1 Cytophagales bacterium | reverse complement strand
TTCACTAAATACGGCTTAAAGGACTTAGTATTAGGGGTTGCAATTTTATCCACAGAATTATTTACGTATCATTTTTGTTTTTATAAAACATTATCCTATCTTTGCAATCCGATTTTACAAAGAATAAATATATACTAAGATGTACGCAATAGTTAACATAGCCGGAAAGCAATATAAAGTTGAAAAAGACAAGTATCTGTATACAGATAAACTTGCTGGCGAAACTGGCACTAAGGTTGAATTTGACTCTGTTTTACTTTTCAACGACGGTAGTAATACTGAAGTAGGTGCTCCTTTATTGAAAGGCGCTAAAGTGATAGGTAAAATTCTTGAACAAGCGAAAGCAGATAAAATTATCGTTTTTCACAAGAAAAGAAGAAAAGGATATAGAAAAACGAATGGTCACAGAGCTCAGTTGACTAAAGTTCTTATCGAATCAATTAGCAAATAATACGTTTTAGGCAGTATTGCTTAACATGTAAGGTTTATACAAAAAAGAATAATAATAATAAAATCTTAATACAATGGCACACAAAAAAGGCGCGGGTAGTTCTAGAAACGGTAGAGAGTCTCATAGCAAAAGACTGGGCATCAAAATATTTGGTGGTCAGGCAGCTAAAGCTGGTAATATACTAGTAAGACAACGTGGAACGCAACACCACCCAGGTACAAATGTAGGAATTGGTAAAGACCATACTTTATTCGCACTTACGGACGGCGTTGTTACGTTCAAAAAAGGAAGAAAAGATAGATCATTTGTAGTAATTGTTCCTGCTGCGGTAGCAGTTGCTTAGTACTATATAAATCATTGGTTCAGAAAGCATCTACGATATTCGTAGATGCTTTATTGTTTTATATCTATAGAATTTTGACACATTTTTTACTACACTATATTATATAGTGTAGTAAAAAATGTGGACTTATTTAAAGCAAGAATCCGCCAAACAATAGGTGTAATTTTTTAATACTAAGAAGCGTTCTTCTAAAATAATCTCCATTGACTAATCTGCTCAACAAACCCAGCAAGTAAAGGAGGATGAATAATACCTATCGCAACTACCCCAAAAACAGCTCCGTATAAGTGTGCATCGTGGTTGATACCGCCAAGACTTTTTTTGCTGGAATAATAGGAGTAGGCCAAATAGGCAAATCCGAATATAAAAGCAGGCATTGGAATAAAATAGATAGAAATTTTGCTTAAGGGTTCTACAATAATACAAGCAAATATAATGGAGGCCACAGCACCTGAAGCTCCCAGAGAATTGTAGGACTCATTGTCTTTATGTTTAAGATAAGTGGGAAGATCTGAAATAATCAGAGATGCCAAGTAAATGCCATAAAAGTAAAATTGATAATAAATACCCGTGAATACATTTAAATAGTACTCCAAATTGCTACCGAAAGAATATAGGGCAAACATATTAAAGAACAAATGAACCCAATCACCATGAATGAATCCCGATGTGATAAATCGATAATATTGATTGTAATGTTGCACACGGTAAGGGTTCATCATCCATTTGCCATAGATTTCCTTGTTATTCCATGCATATAGGCTTGCTCCTATATTTAAAATGATTAAAATTAGTGTTGGTCCCATTATTAACTTGTTTAGTCA
This sequence comes from Cytophagales bacterium, assembly GCA_043718845.1. Classification (GTDB taxonomy): domain Bacteria; phylum Bacteroidota; class Bacteroidia; order Cytophagales; family Cytophagaceae; genus JANYCO01. The sequence goes on along the minus strand of JAYSUZ010000085.1, from coordinate 351 downwards.
AGACAAAAATAGATATATTTTCGTCGTCTAAATAATTATTATCGGGATATCTAAGTTGTATTTTAAAGGGTGTTTGATATTCTTTTAGTACTCTATATAAGGTGTAGTAGTAGAAATGTAAGTTCTTTATAAAGGAATAGTTATAAATAGAAGAGAAACAGCGCACAAACGGTGTGTTTTGAAATGCCCAAAAAAAGTATCAATATTGTAAAAAAAACAGCGTTCTTTTAAAATTTGTAGCGTATTTCTTTATAGTATACGTATAGTTTTATTTCTAACGATGCATATTAAAATTACGATGATGTACCCACTTGTATTTAACACAATCTTCAAAGATAAAATCTGGGGAGG
>JAYSUZ010000084.1:0-4301 GCA_043718845.1 Cytophagales bacterium | reverse complement strand
TGTAATACAAGGAGCTACCTCGCTAGCAGCTGCAACCTATGCATGGGGTTCCAATGGAGCGAACATAGCCTCCAATTGGTCAACAGGAGTATACATTGATCAATTCCTAACTAATGGTTTGGTAACTATTCTTTCTACTATATCCAATGCATGCGGCACAAAATCAGCCTCCATTAACTTAAACATTACTCAACCATCTGCGGGGAACGTTACTCAAAACGGCACTCCTGTTGGAAATGTAATACCTAATTGTCAAGGTGATTTTTGGTTATCAATGCCAGATTGGATAAGCGCTAATGCTATATACACATGGGAATTACCAGGCAATTATAATAGCCAAACCGGTGAATACACTAAAAATATTCTATCAGGTAATAACCTTCGCAATATTTCTGAAAACTTACAACAAGGTGCATTAGTAGATTTCACAGGTAAAGTAACTGTTACAGGAATCTGTGGTCCCCCACAGATTAAAACCTTTGTAGTAAAAGCACTTCAATCGCCGACAATCGATAATCAGATTGTTTCATGTAGTAATGTAATAAGTATCTCTGCACAAAATCCGAACGGTACGTCTTGCAACTGGTGGTCTCAAAACGGTGGTACTTTCTCCGCGACCTCCTGCCAATCTGCTATCTTCACGGCTCCGGGTATTGGAGAATATATTATCAATCTTGGTACGAATGGCCCTGGTGGATGCTACAACCAATTAACAACTACCGTAAAAATACAAGGTACTTCTTCTAGTGGACTTACCGCTGGCTGGGCATCAGGAGTGCTTAGTGATATTAGAGAAAGGCCAGGCAGCAACATTGCCGTTGTAGGAGGTAAAGTATATTTTGCAGGTCGTGATGGTAAACTAAACTACTACTACTTTGACAACGCTACAGACAAATGGATTATGGGCACCCTGCCTGGCGTGACGAATGCGAAAATTCCAGCGACAGGGGCGTTTACCAAAATAGCGACTACGACTGAAGGTGCGGTAAATTATTTGTATTATGTAGACAATACGAATATTTTAAACAAAATAAATCTTTTAAGCTATTTTGTTTCAAACCCTATTTCTTATGGATTTCCTCCAATTAAAGATTTTATTGTTAATAGTACAGGAGTTGGTTTTATTTATAATTTATCCAACAATAATATCACTTCGTTTTCGACAAATACTAATCTTGATAATACAAATCCGAGTTCAGTTTCGTTAAAAGCTGCTATCTCAACTACTGAATTAGTATATATTAAAAATAATACACTTTACAGTACTTTGCAGGGTCAACTATATTCTTCTGGCAGCTACCCTAGTGCTGATGTAGTATATTTTAACAACAATTTATACTTTACTGCAGGAACTTTAGGATTTGCAAATCTGTATCATATTGATTTAACTACGTTGATCTCGGAGCAAATAACGTACTCGGGAAACCTAACAGGAATATTTAGTATAAATCCTACTACAGGCACTTTATATTATGGTATTAAATCACCTTCTCCAACGCTCCCAACTCTTGGTTCTGGAACATTTAACCGTGGTGAACTTTATCAGGCACGATTAGTTTCAGGCGTTTGGGCAATTATCAAAACAACTTCAAGTTCCAATTATGAAGGGTCTGACAATTTCATCTATGGCCCCGTATTTGATGGCAACCATTTGTTTTATGTTGGAGCAGGAGGAAGCTCCGCTACAGGAACTCAAAAAGAAATTGAAGTATGGAATTTATTTTACGAATCGGCATGCACCCCTTCAGTATTTAGAAAAGGAAATGTAGATGAAAATTACACCGCAACAAGCACCGAGACTAGTACCATTGCCTATCCCAATCCATTCGACCAAGAACTTACATTTTCTGTAAACACTACCGAAGGAGAAGTTCTTGCCGAATTATATAATGCTACAGGGCAACTGGTCGTATCTAAAATTCTTACAGGCACTACCAACATCAATACAACAGAATTATCTTCAGGTCTATATACGTTGTTAGTTAAGCAAAATGGAAAAATAATTAAACGCGAAAAATTAGCACATAAATAATATTAACTATTTTAATGGAACATTGGTTACTTGTGGCCAATGTTCCATTTTTAAAAATATGACAAAACCCAAGCCCCTTTCAGTAGTTACTCTTGTATCCTTATATTTTTTCTTAGGGACATTTTTCTGCATGGCTCAAAATGAAACCAAAGAGCGACTAATTACAAACCGAAGAGTATTATCCTTCGACTCGAATCAAAAGCCAATTTTAAGAAACGATTCAAAACCTTTTTTTGATTTGTACAATCCTAATTATTTACGTTACCCGTTCCCTATTCCAAATTCTATTTGTGGTGATGATGGAAAATTACTAATGTACTCTGATGGTCTTTGTGTATACAACAAAAACAAAGAGATAATGCAGGATGGGATACTCAGGGGAAATAGCTTTTCTGGACTAAACAAATATTCTGTATTTATTCCAATTGAAGAAAACAACAGAAGGTATTATTATTTGTTTGAATCTATCCCTTATGAAACTAATTGGGATTTTACTGCCGATAAACCAACTATATTTTACTTTGACGAATTTTGCAAACTTGAATATAGTATCATTGATATTCAAGCAAACAATGGACTTGGAGCTGTAATTAAAAAAAACATTCTACTTCAAGACTCCATAGCGCCTACAATTAGTGCAACAAAGCACTCTAATAACATCGATACTTGGCTTGTAACCCATAAAACTTTTAGTAATAAATTTTATACTTATAAAATTAGCTCCTGTTCTATACTCTCTATTGACACCGCTATTGTTGAAAATTATTATATGATTCCAAATATAGGCTACTCAAATATTGTAAATATTTGCAACCTTACTTTTTCTTCGAAAGGAGATTTTGTAAACATTACCGGGTATCATAAAAAAAACTTAAGTGATTTAAAGCAATTCCTATATGTACTCCCCTTCGATAATTCAACTGGAAAAATCAACGAACTGGCCGTTGATACCATTCGAAATTTAGTAGTGCAATACGGCCAACACCTCTTTAGCCATGATTCCAAATTTATCTACTCCACAGGCAATATAAACAGTCATATAGGAAGTCAGCATTATTTTTATGTAACCGATCTCACTACTTTAACTGCCAAACGGTATGACCTGAGAAAAGACAGCAGTGCCAATAATTTCATGATCGATTATGGCTTCAACAACGACCTCGTTACCATTTATGCCTACGGCTATGGCAACCCATACTTCTTAGGAAAGCTGAACGGTATTGACCAATTCAATGCATTGCCTGTACAAAACGATACCCTGCTTTTTACTTATACAAACGAATATCCAACTTCTGACTTTAATTTTCTTTATTTCCCCACTCGAAACAATCACATTACAAGTTTCTACCATCCCAGCTATTCCAAACCATCTCCAACAGCGCCCTATGCACCGTCTCTTTCCTCGGCAAAGGAAGTATACTGCTATAAAGACTCTATTCACTTGTTGGCTTCTACCTCTTCGCCTGTAGATAGTTTGGTATGGACGCTACAAAATTCGAACGGGTTAGAAGAAAAAATATACGGCACTGATTTTTTAAAAAAAATAACACCTGGAGATTATTTCATAACCCTAGAAGCTTATAACTACTGTATCCCAGAAGTAACGTCCACTCATTTTACGGTAGAACCAGCTCCTCTTGTTATCCTTGATAAAGATACCGCTTATAAATGCGAAACTGTACCTTCTGAATTCCCTTCTGCAATCGCCAATGAGCCATATCACTGGGAAAATGCCGACAATATTGCCGTCTCCGATATACAACAAGAAGGAGCATACTTTGCTACATGTGCCAATTCCTGTGGCATTGCGGTCGATACCTTATCTGTAGTAAATTCAATACTGAAAATTCCAAATCTACTAACTCCCAACGGAGACGATAAAAACGAACTCTGGCAACTGACTTCCAACAATCCCAATACAAGTATAAGCCTCTCCCTATTCAACCGATGGGGCAATAATGTCTATGAAAATAGCGACTATAAAAACGATTGGACTCCTCTAAACCTAAGTGATGGTATTTACTATTACCAAATCGAACAAGACGGTGGATGCATAAAAAAGGGATGGTTAGAAATTATTCGTTAGCGCAAAAAAAAGCACTTCGCCTACTACACTAGTTGGCGCGGACATCCTGTCCGTGACTTTTAGGAAGAAAAATTCCGAGTGCCTTACGTCCGCTCAGCGTCTCCCGCACCAAGAGACTAAAAACTACAATACTGAAATTTATAACTATTTTGTTACATAGCAGCAGAACAACATAAATGTTAT
>JAYSUZ010000083.1:0-4306 GCA_043718845.1 Cytophagales bacterium | reverse complement strand
CTTACAAAGCGCTTCATAGCAGCGTGCTCTAAGTAGTTTTTCATGTTCGACGTCTAAGTCTGGATCTTTTAATACGGCATTAAGCAACGTTTCGGCTTCTGTGTAGTTGCCTTTATTGATAAGTAAACGAGCAATGAAGTAACGGTAATAACGTTTGATGTTTTCTCGTGAATCGTCTATCAAGTATTCGTTGAATTTTTTAATAAAAAAATCGGCATCAAGTCCGTCTATTATTTTCCAAGTCTCGTCAAAAGTGACCATGTTTTCTGGATTGAAAATATGGTAGTACACGAAATCTCGTTCAGGGTTGGCTCCAAATTTATTGACAAGTAAAAATTTATCGGATTGCTCGTCTACAAAAAAGCCCGCCATTTTTACAAGTACAGGAACGTTGTACCAATATTTTTTATCTTCAAAAGAAATGCTTTGTAGTTTTCGTTCTTTGTTAAGATAAGAAAATATATTTTTCATGAAGTCATATTGTTCTGGTCCCCAAGTAGTGCCAATGTGTAGTTCTTCAAATTCGGACGCCTTCGCCAAATGTTTTTGACTTTCAAAAAGCTGTCCATTGTAATAATAGCTTCGGGATAGTCCTATATTGTTCCATCCAAAGCCTGGAATAGAGCCTAGTTTGGAGATTATGTCTTGTAAATCGGTGATACTCGTTTGTGGTTTTGCTTTATATATATTTAGTAAAGCCAACATGTAATAAAATTCTTTGGTGCTTTTTACAGAGAGGTCTTCATTCTTTTTTTCAATATCAAAGTAGTGAATGGATGCTTGAAATTCCCCATTCATAAGTTTTGTGTAAGCGTAATTGTTGCTTGAGAAAGAAGGCGTATTTTTCAGAAAATCATAATAGTACTCTGCCGAATCTAATTCAAAATTATAGCTGTAAATAAGTGTTTTGTAAAAATAAACAGTGTTTAAATCTTGCTGTTCGTGCCCCGTATTAAAGATGGCAGAATTCAAGTAGTAGTTTTTTTGAATATTCGAAAATGCAGTGTCCAGGTATTTTAATGCCATGGATTCATTTTCTTCAATAGAGTTTTTTAGAAATGGATATTTTTCAGAAGTGTGAAACCTATTTCGATGAATCACCCATGCTTTATTTTCGTATGGTTTACAGAAAAACTCTTTTTGAAAGCGCTTACTCTTTACTTTGTCCAATATCCGAACAGCTTCTGACGCTTGTTCGATATTGCTATAGCAGTCGAATAGGAGGGACGTAATCCATGAATAATCGAGGTGGAATTGGTACACTTCAATATATTTCCCAACGTCGGAAGTGCGTGTTTTAAGTTTGTAATCGTAGTCTTTCTCTATCAATCGAAGCGCCTGTTCCAACGGTTTTATGGCATTTTTATAACCCAAATAATCTGTAGCACGGTTATATTTAAATGAACCTTCGTACATATAGCCTACGTAATAATTTTTGTCCTGCTTTTTGAATTTCTCCGAAAGCTCAAACCCTTTTTTATCCGTATACCAAACTCCTTTTCGCTCTTCGTCTATTTTTAGACGTACTTGAGTATATCCATTTTGTACAAAAAGGATAAATACTAAACTGACTACAATGGATAACTTCGATTTCATTTGATAGTTCTAGCTAAACAATTTCAACTTTGCCAAACGTTCTGTTTCTTTTGTTACAATTTCTTTCAGCGCATTCTGTTTGGCATCTTTATTTTTGAATATCAAACGGTGGTGTAATACCGATTCTGCTAAGTCGGCTATGTCTTGTTCGGTTACGTAGTTGCGGTCTTTTACGAGTGCATACGCTTTCAAACATTTTAAGAAAATAATTCCACTTCGAGTAGATGCACCTACATTAATAAGTGGATGATTTCGAGTCCCGAAAATAACATTTTTAACACCTATTAAAATCTCGTCGTGTACATGTACTTGGTCTGCTATTTTTTGAAGTTCAATAATTTCGTCAAAAGACAATACCTGTTTGATATTTTCTTGTACATTATTAATGGCAACATAGTTTTTAAGAATCTCCAATTCTATTTCTTCCGAAACGTAACCAAGCGACATCTTAAGGAAGAAACGATCCAACTGTGCTTGTGGCAGCGGATAAGTACCTTCGCTTTCAATTGGGTTTTGGGTAGCAATGGTGAAGAATAATCGTTCTAACGGATAAGTATGGTCGCCCACTGTTATTTGGTTTTCTGCCATACATTCAAGCAAGGCAGATTGTACTTTAGGGGAAGCCCTATTGATTTCATCTGCTAGAAGAATATTTGTAAACAAAGGCCCTTTTTTAAAGATAAAATCCTTTTTAGAATCGTCAAAAATATGACTTCCTATCAAGTCCATAGGAAGTAAATCTGGCGTAAATTGTACCCGTTTGAAACCTAAATTCCCACCAGTACCATTATGTTCTGTAGTGTTAGAGATAGAAAGTGCAAGTGCTTTGGCGAGCATCGTTTTCCCAGAGCCCGGATTGTCTTCTAGTAGTACGTGCCCTTTGGCTAGAAAGGCGGCTACTACAAACGATATTTCTTTTCTTTTGCCACGTATTATCTTTTCGATGTTGTCGATTAGCAACGCTATTTTATCGTTTTTCGGAGGTGTTGTGATTTCTGTTTCCATCATTATGAGTTAATTAAAAAAGAATTTACTAGTAGAAATTAGGTTCATGAATTTTAAATTTCGTTGCAAGAAAGTATACCTTGCGAATACCGTAGCTGGATAAGAAGAGTGGTATTCATTCATTATTAGTATATCGTTTTCTTCCGCAGGAAGTTTGTCGTATTTTATTTTGTGGTGTACGTTTACAAAATCAATATAATTAATACCTAGTGCAGGCTTAATCACGTTTTGAGCATATTCGAGCGGCGTTCGGTGGTTTCGATAGAAGCCAAACTGACAATACAAGAATTCAGAGGCTTTGAATATCCAATACGCTTTCTCCTCAGGAAGCACTGCTTTAGTAGCCTTACGATATAGGTAGTGAAATATAATGCGAGCAGTAAAGAGAATAAATAAGAACAGCATTACTAAAATTCCACCCAAGAAAAGAAGCATTAGCACCCACCACGGTAAGTGCGACTCGTTTAGAATCGTTTCCGATTTAGGTTCTTTCGGTTTTACCACTTCTTCCAAAATCGTTACTTCGTCTACCGATGTTGGGTTTGGTAGTCTATTTACGATGCTCGATAGCGCTTCGCCTTTTTGAGGGCCTTTTATTTTACGTAAATCATCGTTGTACGAAACGGCGGTGATAGAATCTCCAATTTTTATATCTTTAAATTTTTTATTGAAACTCCCTTTTACAAAGGTGGAATTTTTCATATCCAATCGTATGGTTGGAACTTCGCTAGAGGATAGTTCTTTGTCTGCCAATTGAAGCATTTTTATTTCAATTGTTGCTATTTTTGTTGTGGTATCCGTCTCTGTTACTTTTCCTACGGTTGCAAACCAAGCCTTTTGTGGCTGCATTGGTGGCGTGCCATCAGGTTTTGGAGATTCTTGGGCGTCGTCGTTTCCTATAGTTGTGTCGAAATCTAACCAACCGTATTCTGGAAAGTAAACTTGCACCCACGCGTGTGCCTGATCACCGTATATGAAGTACCAGCCTTTATTTTTATCGCTACGGTCTACAATCATAAATCCGGTAGTCATACGCACTGGTATACCTACCGCACGAAGCATGAATAGGGTGGACGCAGCAAAGTAGGTGCAATATCCTTTTTTGTTTTTAAAAAGAAAGGTCGAAAGCATAGGAGCTGTAGGGATATTCGGATCTTTGGGAGAACCTGGGTATAAGGTGTATTTGAAAAGAGGTTTCCCTATTTTGTCTTTTGAGGTAAAGTAATCTCTTACTTTTAATATTTTTTCGATTGGTGTTTTTGCTCCAGCAGCTACGGATTTACCTAGACTGCGAATAGAATCAAATACTACACCTTTTGGAATATCAGTATAGTAGGCATAAAAATCTTTGTCTACTGCTTTGTAGTTTTTGACTTTTTTTAATTCGTTTACCCGCTCTTCTTGGAATTTTTTAATCGTCTTATCGTCGCTGGCCGCTGCGTTGTATATGAAGTAGGCACTGTTGAGAAGCGAAACGTACGACTTAGTTTTGTAGGCAAACGTATATTGTTCTTTGTAATCAGGGTCTACATTTATAGGCTGACAACTAAATGAAGTACTAGGAGCAGTATACGTTTGAGGTGATAATTTGGCAAGATAAATTTCACTTTCTACTATTTTATGAAACAAATCACCTTTGCTATTTTTAATTACATTGGAATCGGTGACGGTAAAATAACGAGGTATTTTGCTTGGTACAGGCATG
>JAYSUZ010000082.1:0-9951 GCA_043718845.1 Cytophagales bacterium | reverse complement strand
ACAATGCGCAACTAAATCGTGAACAATCCCAAACGGGAAATTTGGCTGACGGTATTCCCAATGATTAAAAATACTACGTCCGATCAGCGTCTCCCGCAACAAGAGACTAAGAACTACAATACCGCTGGCAGGGGACGCTGAGCTGCTCGCTACGAAGCCGTACAGTTGTAGTGCTTCAATCCCTAAAGTACTCAAGCAATGTTTTATTCTAACCCTACTATCAAATACGATAGCCTGAAATTTATAACTATTTTGTTACATAGCAGCAGAACAACATGAATGTTATTCAACAATGCGCAACTAAATCGTGAACAATCCCAAACGGGATACTTTTGCTGACGACTCTCGTCAATGATTAAATATACTTAATCATTGACGAGAGTCTAACCCAACTTCAGATCTCCACAGCACTAATAAGAAAACCTTCACAATATTTTCTCTACTTCAATTCCAACAACACCACATTCTCCACATGATGCGAATGCGGAAACATATCTACCGGCTGTACTTCTACTACCTTGTACATACTATCCAACAGACTCAAATCTCGAGCTTGTGTGGCGGGGTTGCAGCTTACGTAGACAATTCTTGGAGCGGCAATACTTAGGAGTACTTTTATTACGTCCTCGTGCATACCGGCTCTAGGAGGGTCGGTGATGATGACGTCGGGTTTTCCGTTTTCGTTGATAAAATGTTCGGTAAAAACATCTTTCATATCGCCGGCATAAAACACCGTATTCGTAATATTATTTACTTGTGAATTTATTTTTGCATCTTCGATAGCCATCGCTACATGCTCTACGCCTACTACTTTCTTCGCTTTTTGGGCTACAAAATTAGCAATCGTTCCCGTCCCTGTATACAAATCATATACCACTTCATTGCCTGTCAATCCTGCTAAGTCGCGTGTTATTTTATATAATTCATACGCCTGTTCGGAATTTGTTTGGTAAAAAGATTTTGCACCAATACGGAAGCGCAACCCTTCCATTTCTTCCTCTATATAAGGTTTCCCATGAAATGTAACCACCTCCTGATCAAAAATAGTATCGTTCCCTTTTTTATTTACTACATAATTTAGCGACGTAATTTGAGGGAATTTATTTTTCAAAAACGCCATCAATAAATCTATTTTCTCTTTATCTTCTTCAAAAAACTGTACCATCACCATCAAATCTCCGGTGGTACTGCTGCGTATCATCAAACTTCTAAGGAAGCCGTGTTGGTTACGTAAGTTGAAAAAAGCCCATTCTCGTTCTTGTGCAAATTCTTTTATAGCCAATCGAATCTCATTGGACGGTGCCGACTGAAGGTAGCAATGTTGAATATCAATAACTTTATCAAAAACACCGGGCACATGAAACCCTAGTACATTTTTATGCATTACCTCTTCAGAGCGAATTTCCTCTAAGGTCAGCCATCTGCGATCAGAAAAAGTATATTCCAATTTATTGCGGTAATACTGTTGATGAGCAGCGCCCACTATAGGCTTTATTTCAGGCAACGCTATTTTGCCTATTCTTTCCAAATTATCTTTTACCTGCTTTGCTTTATAGAAAAGCTGTGTATCGTATTTTATATGCTGAAGTTTACAACCACCGCAGGTGCCGAAATGTGCACAAAAAGGATCGGTGCGTAGCTCCGATTTTTCATGGTAATGCATCACTTCTGCTTCGGCGAAGTTCTTTTTACTTTTATAAACCCTCAGGTCTACAACATCGCCAGGAGCCGTAAATTCTGAGAAAATAACCTTACCGTCAACCCTCGATAAGCATTTACCCTCTGCCGCCAACTCCTCTATTTTTACCTTTTCTAAAATGGTTTCGTTTTTTCTTTTTGACATGTAAAAAATTGCTTTTTTATTTTCGGTATAAATATGATAATTCTTTTTAGTTTTGTATAATTTCCAACGATAAATCTATTCATGTCAAACCTTATTCTAACTATTTTATTCACGTCTTGGCTATTCCTCTCTTTTCGCCTATTTGACCTCTACAAGATTGACCACCTGCAAGCTATAATCTTTAACTACCTACTCTGCGCACTTATAGGCTTCTTCTTTTTCCATAATTACGAGAAAATATTGGAAATAAAGACCTTCGAAACATGGATTATTTTTGCGCTTATCACCGGCACTTGTTTTATGCCTACTTTTTATTTAATGGCCTACACCGTCAAAAAAGTAAGCATCACGGTATCTACCATAGCAAGCAAAATCTCGTTGATTATCCCTGTCACCGTAAGTATTCTGTACCTTAACGAGGCATCAACGCTGAATACGCTCAACATCATCGGACTAGCCTTGGGACTGGGAGCAATTGTAATGAGTTCGGTCAAAACAAACACTCCCACCAACGCCTCTGCCCTACCGCTCAACGCTGGGCGTTTAACCTATTTCCTTCCCGCCTTAGTATTCCTCGGCGGCGGACTGGTAGATGTATTGATAAATATTACAAATTTCAAATACCTACCGCACGATAAAAGCGGCCTTTTTCCTTTTTTCGCCTTTTCTGCAGCGGCATTTGCGGGCGCTATCGTCTTAGGTATCCGAATCGTACTTTTTAAAGAAAAAATAAGATTCAAAAACCTGCTAGGAGGCATCGTACTTGGAGTTCCTAATTATCTATCCATCTTTTTCCTTATCAAAGCGTTAAGAGACTTCGACAACAATGGCGCCTTAATTTTTCCTATACTAAATATTGGTGTCATTCTTATCAATTCAGCTGTAGCCTTACTGTTTTTTAAAGAAAAATTAAATTGGTACAACTATGTTGGATTATGCCTAGCTTTAGTCTCCCTTTTGTTGATCATTTCTACTTAATACTCCTAGAATAACAAGGTTCTTATGCATTTAATCTACAAATACGGTCTTTCTTGCCTCCTTCTACTCTGTGCAGCAACAGTACTCCCTGCCCAACAAAACGATCATATTATCCCCAACAAAGCCACCACCGTTCTTGTAAAAGCAGCACTTGACCATACCTACAATTTTGAATTTGAGGAATCCAAAAAACTTTGCGAACAGATACGCAAAAAACACCCCACCCATCCTGGTCCTGACTTCATGATGGCGTTGAATATTTATTGGGAAATGTTTTACAACGATACCTACAAAGAACATTCAGGTCAGTTCCTCCTGTACCTAAACAAAACCATAGAACTCAGCAAACGTATGGTAGATAAAGACGAAAAGGATTTAGAAGGTGTCTTTTTTAAATTAGCAGGAGAATGTTATTTAGCCTTATATTATTCGGAACGAAACGAAACTTCAACTACGCTATCTTATGGAAAAAAAATGTATTCTTCCATAAAAGTAGCAATGAAACTAAAAGACAAACTCAATGAATTTTATTTCCCCTCTGGCATTTACAACTACTATGTAGTGATGTATCCTGAAGTACACACCGTCTTCAAACCTTTTATGTTTATGTTTATGAGTGGCAGCAAAACACTCGGTTTCAAAGAAATGGACTACGCATGGAAAAATGCCGTATTCTGCAAAATGGAATGCGCTTTTCACCTCTGTAATATCTACATCAAATACGAAGGTACGCCTCTACTCGCTTACGAATACACAAAAGCATTGCATGAAAAATACCCTAAGAATATCTTTTTTGCACTTCGGCATTGCGAAGTGCTGTTGGCAAGAAAAGAATATAAAGAAGCAGAAAAAATAACGACACTGTTAAGTAAATCAGGCAAAAAATATTTCATCGCTACGGCTTATGTCTTTTATGGAATACTTTACGAAAACTACTATAAGGATTCCGAAAAAGCCTCTACGTATTTCTTGAAAGCGATCCATTCTTTCAAAGAAACAGTAAACCCCGAATCCGATTACCTAAGTTTTGCTTATGCTGGAATGGGACGATATTACAAAAATGTAGGCAATAAAATCAAGGCCGTAGAATATTATAAGCAATGCAAAACGATAGCAGAATACCGTACTGTTGTAGCAGAAGCAACTGCTTATTTATCAAAAAAATAAGTACCCCTAGCCCTCAATAACGGTAATCATTTAATTATCAATAAATTAATGTAAAATAAAAAACAAAAGAACTTTTCCCCCTAAGTTTCCAAATCTTAAAAAGTTTAATAACTTTGTACAGCCTCAAAAGCCGTTTTTTACGGCATTTCTGAACATTTTAACAACTAATTAATGAACGCAATAATATTACTATCAGTACTCGGAATCATCACTATGCTTTCCGACATTTTAGGATTTAAAAAATACATCTTATCAATTATCCTTCTAGGCCTTGGTGCAGCACTCTTTCTGACTATGACGGACTGGTTTATGCCAGGAGTCTATTCCGACTATATCTACACTGATAATATGGTTTATATAGACAACTACGCTGTTGTCTTTTCAGGCTTGATTATAGTACTTGTCACAATTTGGTTTGTTATTTCAAAAGAACAATACGAAATAGGCAACGGATTTAATGCCTCAGACAATTATGCACTCATCCTATTCGCTACCGTTGGAGCGTTGCTCCTTACGTGTTACATGAATTTATCCTTACTTTTTTTAGGTATAGAAATTCTTTCCATTCCGCTATTCGTATTGGCTGGTAGCCGAAAACATGAATTGGCCTCCAATGAAGCTTCTTTAAAATACTTCTTAATGGGCGCATTTGCATCCGGTATTCTTTTGTTTGGTATAACACTTATATATGGCGCTTGCGGTAGTTTTGATTTAGTAAAAATTGCAGAATACGTTTCTGTAAACAACGGAAACCTTAACGTAATGTTTTACACAGGAGTACTTTTGATAATGGTAGGACTTGGATTTAAAGTTTCGGCTGTTCCATTTCATTTTTGGACGCCAGATGTATACCAAGGGGCTCCTATTTTTATTACAGCATTCATGGCTACGATTGTTAAAACTGCTGCATTCGCAGGTTTCTTTCGTTTATTTTCCACCTGCTTTACTTCTATAAATTCTAACTGGGCGTTTACCTTATCTATTCTTATAGCCGCTACAATACTCCTTGGCAATTTCCTTGCAGTATACCAATCCAGCGTAAAAAGAATGTTGGCTTACTCTGGAGTAGCTCAGGCTGGGTATATTTTACTTACCATTCTAGTATTAAATCAGGAAACAAAAACGGCATTATTATTATACTTAACATCTTATTCATTGGCTACTCTAGCGGCATTCACCGTGTTGTACCAAGTATCGAAAATTAAAGACAACGACAATTTTGAATCTTTTAGTGCACTTGGCAAAACAAATCCATTCCTTGCTTTCATCATGACAGTAGCCATGCTATCACTTGCGGGTATTCCTCCTACTGTTGGTTTCTTTGCAAAATTCAATTTATTTTCCGCCGTATTAAGAGCTGACATGAGCAACATGTGGTTAATTGCCGTTGCTGTTTTGGGCTCCCTTGTAAGCGTTTACTATTACTTCAAAGTAATCATAATCATGTATGCAAAAGAAGAACAAGCGTCAGTTGCTATAAAGCTTAGCTTCTCATACAAACTCATACTTACTATCCTAGCATTTGTAATTGTACTCTTAGGAATTCTTCCAAGTTATATACTCAATATAAATAACTTATAAATCTTCGAAATGATTGATGGCGAAATTTTTACGAAATTAACAAACCCTGAAATTATAATAAAAACAGGAGGGTTAATTCTTGTACTTGTGATAATTTTCGCTGAAAATGGTCTATTTTTCGGATTTTTCCTTCCAGGAGACACACTACTATTCACTGCAGGTCTCCTAAATTCTACAGGTAAATTTCCAGTATCCATTTACCTTCTTCTTTGTTCCGTATTCCTAGCCGCAGTATTAGGAAGTTTATTCGGCTATGTATTTGGATTAAAAACAGGTGATAGCTTTCGAAATCGGAAAGAAACTATTTTTTTTAAGAAAAAATACTTGGAAGCTGCTGAAATTTTCTTCAACAAATATGGAGGTAGAGCATTATTAATTGCTAGATTCCTCCCTATTCTTCGCACGTTCACGCCTATACTTGCAGGTATCGTAAAAGTGAATTTTAAAGAATATTTTATGTACAACTTAGTCGGAGCATTTCTTTGGGTATTTCTAATGACCTTATTAGGCTATTTCGTTGGTGTATGGTGGCCAAATGCAAAAGAAAACTTAGAATACATCATATTAGGAATCATATTTATAACTTGGATACCCGTTATTTCCACTTATCTGAAAGAACAAAGAAAAAAGAAAATTCAATCAGAAAACAAAACCTCTTTCTAGGGCATTTCAGCCATCTTAACCATAATTTTTTCTAACCGAGCTATTATCACTGAATTTGTGCAATTATAATTATTAGCCAAAAGCGAAAAACTATACCGTTCTCCCAACCTCGATTTGAAATACCCACTATAGCAAATCACTTTACTCAATGTGCCACTTTTCACCCTTATATTCCCCTCTGCTAAAGTCCCTTTTCCTAGTCTATAAACAGTACCCGTTTGCCCCATTACAGGAAGCGATGCATAAAATGACGAAAAAATACTATCTTTAGAAATAAGACATAAAGCCTTTGTAATTTGTGACGCAGAAATTGCATTATTAGGAGACAATCCACTTCCATCGTACATAAACCAACCCGTCGTTTCTAATCCTATTTTACGCCAACACTCCTGAATCGCTTTCACCCCTGATTCAGTACTTTCATCGTTATATTTTTTCAGTCCACAAACCTTCAATAATACTTCTGCATTAAGATTTATACTATTCACATTTGTTTGCTTTACAATCTCTTTAAGCGATGGGGAGCGATGCGTATAAATAACTTTTTGGGGAAATGCCTCACTCCTTTTCTTCAATAAAACACGTGGCTGCTGCTCTATTACTACCCCAATACGTCCAAGCGCCGTATTGAGTAAGGTAGCGCAAAGCAACGGAGGATTTGCTATGGCACCTCGCACTGCAAACTGCTCCGTATTCGCAGGGATTGTTCCTTTTACATAAGTAAAATTTGATCGAGGTGCAGTATAAATATATGCATTATCGCCCGAACCTGGCGCTCCTGTTTTTACTTCGTTTATAATTTCCATATCCAGCAACGAAGGATTTGTCCTGACCAAGACCGCAGAATCTCCAACGGCAGAAGAACCTTTGAAATAAAGTCGGTAAAGATTCTCATTTATATTCAATCCAAATATACCTGCGCCATAATAATTCCCCACATCCCCCCAAGGCCAGTGGTCGGGCAGTGCATTCAAATTAAATAGGGTAGGATCGGCTATTACTGCTCCATTTATTTTTTTGATGCCGTATGCTTTTATTTTTTTTGCCCATAGGCTCATCAATTCCTCCCACATAGGATAGCCTCTATATCGATCGGAACCAAGCGTAGGGTCTCCACTCCCTTTTATATATATATTTCCATATAAAATAGAATCTTTCAACGTTCCATCGTATTCCAACACTGTTTTAAAAACATACTCTTCACCAAGTATTTTCAATGCTGCTGCTGTCGTAAGCAATTTTAAATTGGAAGCTGGTGCCATACTTTTAACTGCATTGTCCGCTAAAATAACCTTCCCCGTCTCTAACGATTGCACGCAAATACCCAACTGTCCGTATTTCATCAACGGATCATTTGAAAGCTTATACACCTCCGCAGAAAGAATACTCCCAGTACTTGACTGTGCCAGTGTAGAAAATTGAACCAAACACCCTGTAAATACCAAAAACACTAATCCAATAACTCTATACATAATATATTTTTAAACCATAAATACAATACCATTATTCCAACATTCCGCTCAATAATCAAAAGCATTTATCGAAATGGTGGAATATATAGCATAACTAATAAATAATTATAGTAATTTTACAGCGTAATTAATTGTACCGATGCTACCTATAAGCTTTAAAGATAAGGAAAATTCCAATAATGGATTGTATATAGCCGCATTAATTCTGCTTTGCTGGACAGCTTTTATAACCTTTTCGTTACGCTACCCTACCACCCTTTTGAACCCATGGAATATAGTACTTATACTAGTACTTACACACCTCTATACAGGACTTTTCATTACAGCACACGACTCTATTCATGGTTCGGTGTGCACATCGCGTAAACTTAACGATATAATTGGAAAAATTTGCGTCCTTTTATACGCTTGCTTTTCATATAAAAAGCTAAAAGAAAAACATCAAAATCACCACAATTTCGTTACTACAGAAAAAGATCCCGATTATCAAAACGCCCACTTCTTTAGTTGGTTTTTCAAATTTATGAAAAACTATTTGACTATAAAACAATTGATACTTATGGCATTGCTTTATAATGTATTAAATATTGGACTTGGTGTAACGCCGCTAAATCTTATCTTATTTTGGATTGCCCCCCCAATCTTGAGTTCCCTTCAACTTTTTTATTTTGGCACTTTCCTTCCTCACAAGAACCCTGAAACTATAGATAATAGACTTAAATCAAGATCGCTAAATATGAATCTTTTTTGGGGATTTATTTCTTGCTATTTCTTTGGATACCACTACGAACATCACTCCAAACCTTTTGTACCATGGTGGAGACTTTGGATAGAAAAAAAATAAAATCACAAGGACTACACTAACATGATTAAAATCATTGTAACTAAATCCATTCTTTTCTAATCTTACATTAAAAAAAATTACTACTATTATGCCTAACAAACAAAAAACGTGCGCTATTATCGGTTCTGGAATTGGAGGGATTGGCGCTGCTATTCGTATGGCTAATAAGGGATACAAAGTAACGGTATTTGAACGAAACGATTTCCCTGGAGGAAAACTCTCTTCCATCACCAATAAAGGGTATCGTTTCGATTTTGGCCCATCCGTTTTTACTATGCCCCAAAACGTAGAAGATTTATTCACGCTATCTCAAAAAAACATAAACGATTATCTTGAATATACGCACTTAAACCCTGGCTATAAATATTTTTACGAAGACGGTACCATACTAAATGCCTACCACCCAAAAGAAAAATTTGCCGAAGAGGCGGCAAAAAAAACAACAGAAACAAAAGAAAATATCCTAAAATTTCTTAACTATTCTGAAAAAATATACGCACTCACTAAAGATGTTTTTCTTTTTAACTCGCTACACAAACTAAAAAATTTATTATCTCTCAATACGTTAAAAAGCTTATTAAATTTTAATAAGATAGATGCATTGAGTACTATGAATAACGTAAATACAAAATGGTTTAAAGACCCCAAAATTATTCAACTTTTCAACCGATACGCAACCTACAATGGCTCTAGCCCATTCCTAGCACCTGGCACAATGAATGTTATACCCCATTTGGAAATAAACATGGGTATTTATTATCCTAAAGGAGGCATGGTGTCGATTACAAATTCCTTAGTAAAACTTAGCGAAGACATAGGTGTAGCCTATGAATATAACAATGGTGTAACAGAAATATTGATCGATGAAAAAAAAATAAAAGGAGTAAAGACTGAAAAAGGCGAATACCTTTTTGACGTAGTGATAAGTAATATGGACGTATACAATACTTACCATAAATTAATGCCAAATCAAAAACGCCCCGAAAAAATATTAACCCAAGAAAAATCAAGTTCCGGAATCGTCTTCTATTGGGGAATTAAGAAAAAATTTGAACAACTTGACTTACATAATATTCTTTGGGGAAAAGAATATGAAAAAGAATTTGACACTGTAATTTCTAAAAAAACGATTTATAAAGACCCAACAATATACATCAACATTACAGCCAAGCATACCGCTACAGATGCGCCAGAAGGTTGTGAAAACTGGTTTACAATGATTAATGCACCCCACAATACGGGACAAGATTGGGATGAAATCGTAAATGAATTAAGAGAAAATGTAATAACAAAAATCAATAGAATTTTAAAAACAGATATCCGCCCTTTAATAGAGTGTGAACGTCTATTAACACCAATAATAATAGAGCAAAAAACGGAAAGTGCACTTGGAGCCATATATG
>JAYSUZ010000081.1:0-4322 GCA_043718845.1 Cytophagales bacterium | reverse complement strand
TCAAGCCAGGATGACTGCAACTCGAACAGACCTTACAGCACCTGTTCCCAACACATCAGAATTTACAAATTGTACTGTACCTTTAACAGTAGAATTTTTATCCTTTATTGTTCATAAAAGTAACAATAGTGCACTATTGGAGTGGTCTACAACATTAGAAATCAATAACGAAAAGTTTATACTTGAACGTAGTTATGACGGGAATAATTTTGAACAAATTGGAATTGTTCTACCTAACAATGCTGATAATGGAGATATCTTGAAATATACTTTTATAGACAATTCAATTGAAGCTGGAATAGTTTATTATAGAATAAAACAAGTTGATTTTTCTGGGGAGTACGTATATTCTATTATTAGAAGCGTAAATCTTAACCAAGAGAATAGTATCGTTTTTCCTAATCCTAGTAACGGACAGTTTACAATTTTAACGAATAATGCAACTCTAAAAGTGAAGATATATAATTTAATTGGAGATAACGTTTATTACGGCGAGTCGCATCATGTAGAAGCCTTATTTTTAGCTCCAGGAATTTATATACTTGAAGTTATTGCAGAGGATGGAAAAACTTGGATAGAAAGAGTATTAATTAATTAATACTGACATATTACTGCAAGCTAGTTGGTAAGAAGTTTTAGAACCTATACGAGATAAGGAATTGATAAAGAGTTTAGTGGAAGTCGTTTCACTAAACTCTTTTGCATATAAAAAAAATAAACTGCTGGATAGGTAGCAGTTTGGATGCAATAGTTATATTTTAAGTGCTTCGATGAGTTGTAATAAATCAACTTCGTTTCCTACTATTTCAAGGCGTTTATACCGATTTGTCGATCCTTTAAGTAGCGTTACCTTTGTTTTGGAAACGTTAAAAAAGCGGGCTATATATTCTATCAAATATTGATTTGCTTTTCCGTCTACAGGTTGTGCCCGGATTTTTACTTTCAGATTACCACTTTCATCTACTTCTATATGGTCGACTTTTGAATTGGGTTTTACTTGGATGGAGAGTAGCATACGTTTTTAATATCACTCACTTACTTTTATTTTCAATCCATCGTATGCGATACGAACATTTGGCGGGAGTTCTTTTTCTACGTGCGCATGCCTTCCCATTTGATGGCTTAAATGAAGGAGGTAGGCTTTTTCGGGCTGTATTTTTTCAATAATAGCAAGTGCTTCATCGAGTGTGAAATGAGAAATATGTTTTTCTCTTCTCAGTGCATTTAACACTAGCACTTTAGTGCCTTTTACTTTTTCTAATTCAAGATCCGAAATGTGATTAGCATCGGTGATGTAGGTAAAATCGTTGATGCGGTAGCCAAAAACAGGAATTTTATAATGCATTACTTCAATAGGCGTGAATGTGATGCCGCTACTGTCAAAAGGGGTATTGTTTATTTCAATAAGGTCAATTAACGGAACACCAGGGTATTTATGCTCTGTGAAGGCATACGAAAATTCTTTTTTTAACGTGTCTAAGACAGTTTTACTGCCAAAAACTTTCATTCTAGTGCCGCCTTCTTTGTAATTAAATCCACGTACATCATCAAGTCCGGCGGTATGGTCTTTGTGTTCGTGTGTAAAAATAAGCGCGTCCAAGTTTGTTATACGTTCGCGGAGCACTTGTTGGCGAAAGTCGGGACCAGCGTCTATGATAAAACTTTTATCCTCAATAGCAATATGAATAGAGGTGCGGAGTCGTTTGTCTCTATAGTCAACAGAAGAGCAAACATCGCATTTGCAACTTATTGTTGGAATGCCTTGAGAGGTGCCAGTACCTAAAAATGTTACAATCAAAGTGTAAGTTCTGTTTGGGTAAGTTCTAGGTATAGTTTTCTATTTTTCTCTTTGAGCGCTTCGGGATTTATTTCTACTTGCCTTAATATTTCTATCAGAACATTTATTTTACCTTCCACGGTATAGTATTTATTTACGATGGCGATATTCGTTTCTTTCAGAATGCAATATCCAGCATGAAAATTACCTTTTTCATACCGGAGCATATAGGTAGATTCGGCAAAGATATCTTCTAGTTTACTCAGAAATTGTTGGGTGTATTTGATTTGCATAACAACAGTATTGTGGCGTTTTATTTTGTTTCAGTAAGTCTTTTTACCGTATCAACAAGTTTGTCAAAATCAAGCGGTTTGGATAAGAAATCATTGAATCCAGCACTGTAGAAGTCGTTTTCAGAGTAATTTTTGGCATTGCCAGTAATAGCAATCACCGGTATTGTCGATTTATTTTTATCACTCATCGAACGAATTTCTCTAACACAAGTCATTCCATCCATTTGAGGCATGTTGATGTCCATAAGAATGAGGTCGTACGATTCAGACTCCATCGCTTTCAAAACTTCTTTACCGTTTTTTACGCTTTTGATGTCGAAATTTTGAAATTGTAGAATCTTTTTTGTTAGGTTTTGTATCACAGAGCTGTCTTCAGCTACTAAAACTTTTTTCATAAATAAGGTTCGTTAATATTGGGTAATAATAGGCTTTAAATTCATCAAATGCAGTGTATAAGAAAGTTAGATTTTCAGTAATATTTTCAAAATTATTTTGTTTAATACTTTCTTCAATCAATTTAGCTTGTAGTTCTAGTTTTTCAATCCCTAGGGTTCCAGCGCTTCCTTTCAGCGTGTGAAGCTGTGTTTGTATATTTTTAAAATCGCCGAAACTAAAAGACTTCTTACATTCTTCTAGTTGTGCAGTAGTTTCGATTTCAAATTCTTGATAGATTCCTATGAGCGTTTCTTTGTCCACAAACACCATCATACTTTTCAGGACATCTTCGCTGATAATAATATTTCGCCTGACCTCGGGCTGAATATTTGTATTTCCAATGTAGCCAATTTTATCATTCAAATTCAATTTTTTGGCTATCTTATTTATCAACACGTCTGATTTTATGGGCTTTGCAATGTAATCATCCATTCCCGCAGCTAAGAATTTTTCGCGGTCTTCTTCCATTGCATAGGCGGTCATGGCAATAATGGGAGGAAGATTAGGGATTCCTAGTTTTTTCATTTCTCTAGTAGCGGTGGTTCCATCCATTTGTGGCATTTGGATGTCCATTAAAATGATATCATAGACGTTGTGCTTTACCTTCTCTATCGCTTCAAGTCCATTGCTAGCGGTTTCTACGCTACACCCCGATTTTTTTAAAATTTCAGAAGCCACCAATTGGTTTACATGATTGTCGTCTACTACTAGTATCTTTAAATTGTAATTTTTGAAACGTCCCGTAATTTTTGCCGTTTCATCTATATTGTTCCGTTCTTCCACGTCGCGTTTGCTTTCTTGGGCTTCAAACGTAAACCAAAATGTACTGCCTTTTCCGAGTTGAGTACGAACGCCTATTTCGCCGTTCATTAGTTTGCAGAGCTCTTTAGAAATGGCTAAGCCTAGCCCTGTTCCTCCGTATGATTTTGTAGAAGAGTTGTCTACTTGACTGAAATAGTTGAATAATTTCTGAAGATTATCGTCCGAAATCCCTATACCCGTATCTGAAATTTCAACCCTTATTTTATATACATTTTCCTTTTTGCTTTCGGATACTACATTGATAGAAACACTGCCTTGCTCGGTGAACTTGATAGAGTTGGATGTTAGGTTTGATAATATCTGCAACAATCGAGTTTCGTCGGCCACCAAGTATTTGGGCACATTGCTGGCTATGGAATAATAAAGTTCCATACCTTTAAGATGTGCTTGTTGGTAAAATAAGGAGTGGAGTTTTTCTACTGTGTTTTCGATGTTGATAGAAGTGAGACGAAGTTGCATTTTACCAGCTTCCATTTTCGATAAATCGAGAATGTCGTTTAGGATTCGTAGCAGTGTTTCAGACGATTTTTTTATGGTAAGGACATATTTTTGTTGGTCTGTTTCTAAAGGTGTTTCAGAGAGAAGGTCTATCATTCCTATTATTCCATTCATAGGCGTACGAATCTCATGACTCATATTAGCAAGGAATGTTTCCTTTACTTTAAGCGATTTTTCAGCTATTTCTTTTGCCTTTAAAAGCTGTTCGGTAGCCTTTTTTAAGAATGTAATATCTCGTGCTACACCCTCTATCGCTATTGGTTTTTCATCTTTGTTGTATATGAAACGTATATTCGAAATAGCTTGAATAGCCGAACTGTCTCTCAATAATAATTTACTTTCATAGTTTTTGATAGAGCCATGCATCAACAATCGTTTGATGATGTTGAATTGTTTATCTGTTCCTATATAGAAGTCTGTAATATTTTTGCCAATTACCTCTTCGTTAGAATAGCCACTTATTTCACAACCGGAAGGGCTCATCATTGTAATAGTAC
>JAYSUZ010000009.1:0-4819 GCA_043718845.1 Cytophagales bacterium | reverse complement strand
TATTTCCTACGGGAAATCTTTGGGAATATGAATTGAGTGGAAGAAGCCTTATGTTGAAAAATATCATTCTTCCTGCATTCACCCTTGGATTAAGGCCTTTGGCTATTATTGTGCAACTTACAAGGAGTTCGATGTTGGATGTACTTTCTCAAGATTATATTCGAACGGCTAGAGCGAAAGGCTTGTCTTCTTTTATGATTATAGCCAAACATGCGTTAAAAAATGCACTAAATCCGGTGATTACAGCGGTATCCGGCTGGTTAGCGTCGTTGATGGCAGGAGCATTTTTTGTGGAAGTGATTTTTGACTGGAAAGGATTAGGATTAGTAACCATAGAGGCTGTAAAAAGTTTGGATTTTCCAATCGTGATGGGCGTTACTATTTTTGTAGCCTTTGCCTTTATTATTGTCAATGTATTCGTAGATCTTTTATATGCATTGGTAGATCCTCGTGTTCGTGTAAAGTAATTACAATTAGAACGTATTATAGTTTTTTCAAAGCGTTTAGGGTTTTAGTGCCTCTAGCTCTAAACCCTGCACTGGCGAATGGTAATTGATTTTCTATTATTATTTTTAATTCGTTTTTCAAGTCCGGTTCTTTTTTTACTATAGCTAATAGTATTGTCATAGAAAATGCTTTAATAGCAACAGCTTCAGAAGTGTTTGATAGTAATTTGAAGCAACTGTCTGCGGTTTTTCCTACTAGATTTTCAGGGATATCAATGTCTTGGAGTATTTTTACAGTATTGCGTTTTACAGCATCGTGTACGTCGTTTTCTAAATTGTAAATTATTTTTTTTAAGTAAGGCGTTATTAAAAAGCGATTTTGAGTGACGCAGATAGACATAACCCAAGCGGCGCGTTGTGCTAAAATCTGTTCAGAACAAAAGAAGTAGTGCATTAATAGCTTGAACCGATCAGGATTAGCATCTATAAAACGGGCTATTTTTTCTGATTGTACTCTAGAATGTTCTACAAGTAGGGCTTCTTTGATATCCATGATTGTATTATTGGTAATTTACTCTATTTCTCGAATTGAAAATAAAAAATATAAGATAATTAATAGGGTAGAAAATCCTGTTATAAAAAAAATGGCACTGTCGCCCAATAGATACCACATAAGTCCAGCAAAGGAACTAGCGAACAGCGTGCATATACTTTGAAAACCAGAAAATGTTCCGATAGCAGTAGCGGTATCGTTCTTGTCGGCAATGTTGCTGATCCATGCTTTTGAAATCCCTTCGGTGGCAGCAGCATATATTCCATAAAGGAGGAATAAACCAATAAAAATATAAAGATTGTGGGCAATACCCATTCCAAGATATACCAGTGCGAAAATAGAAAAACCGATGAGGAGTGTTTTTTTAAATCCAATTTTGTCGGCTACTATGCCCATAGGGAAGGCCGATAAGGCATAGACGAGGTTGTAGAAAATATAAATGCCAATAACCATTGAATCGTCCAATCCGGCTTGTTTTGCTTTTAATAATAGAAAGACATCAGAGCTATTTATTAACGTGAATGCTAGAAGGCCAAGTGCTACTTTGCGGTATAGAAGTGGACTCGTTTTCCAATACGTTAAAAAGGAGAAAAAAGGTGTTGGTTTTTTTTTAGTTAACGTTAGCTTCGTCTTTTCTTTTAGTAGAAACGTAGCAAGTACCGCAAGAATACCAGGGATGAAGGCGATAAAGAATAATGTTTTGTATTCTTTTGGGTTATAATGAAGATATAGGAGTGCTAGCAAAGGTCCTAGTACTGCACCAAGGGTGTCCATAGAGCGATGAAAGCCAAATATTTTACCTTTGGTTTCCGGTGTAGCTTCGTCGGACAGGATAGCGTCTCGCGCGCCTGTGCGTATGCCTTTGCCAAGTCGGTCTATAGTTCTAGCAAAGAATATCCAAAGAGGAAATATAAAGAAAGCCATCATTGGTTTTGAAAGAGCGCTCAAGGCATAGCCAAGTTGTACGAAGGGTACTTTTTTTCCATTGTTATCAGCGCGTTTTCCAAAATAACCTTTACTGAGTCCAGCGGTGGCTTCTGCAATACCTTCTAGAATGCCTATTAGTACTATTGAAAATCCTATAGTTTTTAAATAAATGGGCAGTATAGGATACAGCATCTCACTCGCTGTATCTGTAAATAAACTTACTAAGGATAAAACCCAAACGGATCGTGTGATGTATTTCAACGGATATTTTTTAGAATGCTAATGTATATGGAATTTATGAATCTTCAAATAGATAAATCTATTGTGTACACGATAGATTAATTTCAGTAGAATGCTCAGGTGTATTAATTCGAAATAGTTTTGTTTTTTTAAATACCATTACAATAATTTGAATCTATAGTTGTTATCTCTCTATAATTTAATTTTTAATCACAACTATTAATAATTTACAAAATGAAAAAAAATATTTTAACGCTATGTATGTTCTTTTCGCTACTAACGACTCATGCTCAGGACTCGGCTTCGGTATCCGGTACTCGTTTTTTGGGTACTAAATGGAAAAATGGTTTTATTGGTGTTATGATTGGTACTTACAGTGAAACGCCTTATCGGCAAAGACCTGGTTCCAATACAGGAACGAGTCTTATGAAGCCGAATCAGCAATTGCTGCCCTACAACACGGAAAATCTTAATACATACCAGTACAATTCTATGTCAGGTGTATTTTTTAATCCGTATATATCCTTTCATCCTTGGAGTAAAAAAAACAACCTGTTTAATAAACAACAAGAATTGCGTTTAGGTATGCTTTATTATACTAATTCGGGGACAGAGGCGGATTCTTACAATGCCTACAATGGAAGCGATGGAGGAGATACTACTATTGTTTCGTATGTTTCATTTCAAAATAATCGTCAAGATTTGGGTGTGAATATAGGCTATACGGTAACTTCTGATGTGTTTTGGAGACGATTTTCTTTGTATACAGGAGTCGATTTAGGTGTAACGTATTCGGTAGTTCATGATGTAGTGCAACGTATAATGGAAACATCCTATGATTCAGTAAAAACGTACTATTCGTCGTCCTCCGATTATTATTATAAAACGTTAAATTCCACTACTGAATATAAAGAATTAGAAGGGTTGTCTTCGCTAAGTATGCGGGGAAATGCGTTGTTCGGACTGAATTTTAGAATAGTAAAACCAGTAGTGCTTTTCGTAGAGGCGCGTTTGGGTAGTGTCTATTTTCAACCCATAAAAGGTGTAGCTTCGCTTAATACATTGGCGTCTGCGAATATTGGATTTAAGTTTGCTTTTTAAAGAAGGTAGATGGTTTAGTTTTGAGAATTAGTATAGTTTTCTGTGTTGAATACAGACGACTATACTAATTTTGTAGCCATCAAGAAAGCTAGGGCTATTAGTGCTGGTAAAGCCTGTACAAAGAAAAATTTCTTACTAGCAGTCAACGCACCATAAATTCCAGCCAAAGCGACACAGCCTAAAAAGAAGCCAGCGATATTAAGTTTCCAAATTTCATCGGAAATAAAAAACGACCAAATTAACCCAGCGGCTAAAAAGCCATTATACAAGCCTTGATTGGCGGCCAATACTTTGGTAGGTTTAAATAACTCAGGTGCCAATGCCCCTTTGAAGGTCTTTTTTCCAGCGGTTTCCCAAGCAAACATCTCCATCCATAAGATATATAAATGTTCAATAGCGACAAGGCCGATTAGAATTTCTGTGATTAGTTTCATGGGTTAATTTTTTTTTATACAATCAGAATGTTCTTATAAAAAATTCTGATTTAAAATAGGGTGATATTTTTTCACCATATCAATTCAACTTTATAGGAATCAAATTGTCTATCTTTCGAAACAATAGTCAATTTATTTGTAAAACTTTGCGAAATAATTATTCTATCAAATGGGTCTCTATGATGGAATGGAAGGCTTGATAGTAGCAATGTGTCCTCAAATGTTATTGGTAAAATTTGGAAACCGTTATGTTCGATTTGCTCTGAAATTTTAGCGAAGGGAGTTATCAATTCAAGTTTACCTAAACTTACTTTTACCGCAATTTCCCATAGACTAGCTATACTTACGAAATTGACTGCATTTTTATTTTCTATAGACTTTCTGGCTTTTTCTGATAGGTTATCATCTCCGTTTAAAAACCAAATTAAAGCATGCGTGTCGATAAGATTATTCATTAGTTCATGTAATCTTTAAAGTCTTCTAAAGGCTCGTCGAAACCATCGTTAATTTTAAACATACCTTTAGCACTGCCGAATTTTGCGTTAGGTAGTATAGCGGTAGTGTTATTTTTTTTGGCTTTGCTTAATAAGAAATCGATGAAGTCAGAAACTTCTAATTTCATATTTTCTGGTAAAGTAGCAAGCTTAGTATATAATAGTACATTGTCCATTTGTATATTCTATAGTAGTTTTATACTTATAAAGTTAGTATATTTTTTGTTAATTCCTAGTGTTTTACTGACTATCGTATGGTATTAGACAATACATTCTAACCCTTTTTTACCCTCTATTATTCCTAATTCCTTCAGCCTATCCATCACCCCAAGTAACGGCGTTGTATCAAAGTTTGCTTCTGATTGCCATTGAATTGTTTTCATCCATTCTCGAACATCCACCGGTTTTAGGTTAAAGCGTTGTGCGATGCGCTCTTCGACATGAGGAAGGGTTGAAAATTCTTTACAAGACTTTTGAATCACGTCCAACATAGTGGCAATAACGAGCTTGTTTTTTTCTAAGAAATCTTCTCTTACCGCGATCACAAAAGAAGGCCAAGGTGTTGGGCATTCGCCAACTTTCCGAAACGTCCCCTTGTCAACGAGCGGTTTGGTCATGAATTTC
>JAYSUZ010000080.1:0-1987 GCA_043718845.1 Cytophagales bacterium | reverse complement strand
CTTTATCCAGCGCACAGACAACGCCCACCGATATCGCTTCTTGTCCTATACCCGAAAACCATTTCGATATTCCACCCTGACGAAGAAGTATGAGCATACGCTCTTCAATAAGTCGAGGTTTTAAGAGTTCCTTATATAAATGAAGAAGTAACTCGTCTGAATATGATTTACGATTGAATTGCATAATGTATAGAAAGCACTAAGGTACACTTTTAGCATAATATTTCAATAAAAATTACCAAATCATAGTTACTCTAAATGGCCGTTAATACCTATTTTGAATAGTTGTAACCTCCTCTCTTTTAAAATACTAAAAAAAAGGCTATCTTATGGCCAAAATCAACACGTTACATTCTCAACCTTGTATTAGACTCGCTCCCCTTTATGGCACAAAAGAAAAAATCAATCGTTATTTATTTATTGGGGAGTATTATTTTCATACTTAGTGGAATAGTTATTTATTTGGTTCTTAATCAGAATAATCAAAAAACGGTTGTTGTACAAAATGAAACGATTATCCAAAACGACAGTTTAGAAATTGCTACAAAACTAGAAGAGTTCAAACTCGCAGGAGAAGCGTTGAAAAAATTAAAGGAAGAAATGCTGTTCATGGGCATTAATAAAGACAGTATTGGCAGCGAGCTGAACGAATTACTTGAAGCACTTTGGGAAGTAGAAATGGGTGGTGCCATTAGTATTGACAACCTAAATTCAAAAATTGCACGGGCTAAAAATTTATTTATTGTAAAAGACCTCCAAATTAAATTATTAAAAGAAAAATCAGACTCTCTTTCCTTTGAGGAAAAGGTTTTAAAAGGCGAGAAAGAGGCTAGAGTACAGCAAATTTCTGAAATGCTAAACGATAACCGAGGGCTTTCTGCAAAATTAAACCTTGCGGCTAGATTGAAAGCAGAGCATATTAAAATTAACGCGGTTACTAAAAAAGAAAAATTACTAGAGAAAGAGCTATACAAAGTCAAAGAATTGAATAAGCTTAGCGTTAGTTTTACAATTGCGGACAATAAATTTGCAAAAATTGATAAGAAATGTGTATTTATCTTTCGCTTACTCGAGGGAGGAAATACTCTTATTTACAATGAAAAAAATGGCGGTGGCCTATTCAAAACAACGGAAAACATAGAACTTCCCTACACCGACAAACAAGTTGTCGTTTTTGACAATACGGGTCAACAAATTACCTTCCTCTATAAAAAAGGAAGCGACTATGCCGCTGGATCGTATAAAATAGAATTGTACACCGACTGTTACCTTATTGGAGAATCTACCTTTCAAGTGAAGTAAAAGACGACCTACTCTCCTGTTTCAAATTTATACCCAATACCTTTCACGGTACTAATATAGTGTTCGCCTACTTTTTCTCGAATTTTACGAATGTGCACATCCACGGTACGCGAAACTACATATACATCGGTACCCCAAACACGCTTTAAAATGTCATCACGATTAAAAATTTTATTGGGGTGTTGGCATAAAAAATAAAGCAATTCAAATTCCTTTTTCGCAAGCGTCACTTTTCTTCCTGCTACTGTAACGGTATAACTTTGCCTATCAATTGTAAGGTCGTTTATGACAATTGCAGCATTCCGTTTAGAAACCATTTCCTTCTTAAAATAAGAAGCTATACGACTCACTAAAGCCCTTGGTTTTATTGGCTTCACTATATAATCATTGGCACCTGCCTCAAAAGCTGCAATTTCAGAATACTCTTCCGAGCGTGCCGTAAGAAATACAATAATAACCTCTTTTAGCACTTCTATTTCACGAAGATTTCTACATGTTTCTATACCGTCCATGAGCGGCATCATTATATCAAGAAGTATTAGTTTGGGCTGGAACTCCTGCGCTATAACAATAGCCTCTGGTCCGCTTCTGGCGATTTTTACTTCATAGCCTTCCTTCTCCATGATATATTGGAGCATATCCAATATATCCTGTTCATCGTCCACTATTAATACTTTGTTTCTCT
>JAYSUZ010000079.1:0-4325 GCA_043718845.1 Cytophagales bacterium | reverse complement strand
TGAGTAGCGGAGTACTCTGCTACCTGCTTCTACACTTTTGCCTAAGCCGTTTACTAGACCGTCGATTACGGTATTGTCTACTATTTTTCCGAAGAAATCAGAAAGTACTTTCAACGGTTTTACAAACAAAGCGTCGTAGAGTTCGTCTATATAATATTTGTTGTAAATTAATTTTTGTATGCCAGTTTCTTTTCCTTCTGCTAAAGGCAATGATTTTTTGCTTACATAAATCACAAACGCTATAATAATAACTAGAATGACCAACGTGGTAGAAATTCCCATCAGCAGATACTCTGTAGAATGGGAGAGCGCATGTACTTCTTTTTCTCCTACAGAAACGATTACGGGTGCTAGATATTCCGCAAGTTTGTTGGAACCACCCAATACTTCTGGTATTCCAATAAATCCGCCTACTACAGAAAGTATAGCCAAAATCATAAGCGGTATAGTCATGATTAAAGGCGATTCATGCAAATGGCTTTTTTGATGTTCTGTTCCTCTAAACGTACCGAAGAAGGTTAAGAACAATACACGGAACATATAGAAGGAAGTCATCAAAGCTCCCGCTACACCTAATCCCCAGAGGATAGGACTTTTTTCAAAGGCATGTGCCAAGATTTCATCTTTAGAAAAGAATCCAGAGAAAGGAGGTATTCCTGCGATAGCCAAGGTCGCTATTAGGAAAGTAAAAAACGTAATCGGAAGTTTTTTGGCCAATCCACCCATATTGCGAATGTCTTGCTCTCCGCTCATAGCATGGATAACGCTACCTGCACCTAAGAACAATAATGCTTTAAAGAAGGCGTGCGTGGTAACGTGGAACATACCCGTAGAGTAAGCGCCAAGGCCTAATGCAAAGAACATATACCCCAACTGACTTACGGTAGAGTACGCCAATACTTTTTTAATGTCGTTTTGAAATAGCCCGATTGTAGCTGCAAAAAGAGCGGTTACGATACCAACAATCATAACGATGTCTAGTGTGATAGGAGCGAGGCTATACAGTACGTTAGAACGTACAATCATGTATATACCGGCCGTAACCATGGTAGCGGCGTGTATCAGGGCGGAAACAGGAGTAGGGCCTGCCATGGCATCGGGAAGCCAAGTGTATAAAGGTATCTGAGCACTTTTACCCATTGCACCTATAAATAACAATACCGTTATCGCAATTACAATTCCTGAATTTGATTGAAGGATTTGAGGTGCTTGTGTGAATACTTCGGAATAATTAAGGCTGCCAAACGTTACGAATATTAAAATCATACCCAATAGGAAACCCAAGTCTCCAATACGGTTCATGATGAAGGCTTTTTTTGCAGCGTTGTTATAGTTGGTGTTTTTAAACCAGAATCCTATAAGTAAGTAAGAACAAAGTCCTACGCCTTCCCAACCCGCAAACATTACTACGTAATTGGAACCCATTACCAATAATAAC
The DNA here is from genome assembly GCA_043718845.1 of Cytophagales bacterium. Lineage (GTDB taxonomy): Bacteria > Bacteroidota > Bacteroidia > Cytophagales > Cytophagaceae > JANYCO01. The sequence continues at coordinate 2,887 of JAYSUZ010000079.1, read as the reverse complement.
ATGGAGAAAACGAATAGGTTTAAATAAGCAAAATAGCGCGCAAACCCTTCGTCGTGGCTCATGTACCCAGCAGAGTATACGTGAATCAAAAAGCCAACGCCTGTAATAATCGTCATCATCATCACCGATAGCGGATCAATTAAGAAAGACATTTGAAGATTAAGACGTCCTGCACTAATCCAATCGAAGTAGGAAATAGTAGTGGATTCTATGGAGCCATTTAGAATTCCTAGCAGCAGACTTGCCACAATTAGAAATGAACCTAATATAGAGCCACAACCGATAAGTCCCACTAAAAATTTGGGTAATTTTTTATTTCCCAAACCGATAATTACAAAACCAATTAAAGGGAGAAGAGGAATAAGATAAACGAGATTTAACATTTTAATAATTTAGTTTTAAGTTGTTCGTGGTTCGTTGATGGTTGTTGTAAGCGTTATTGTGCACCATTTATCGTTAATGATTAACAATTCATAATTAACAATTAACCATTATTTCTACCATTTCAATTTTTTCAGTTCGTCAATATTCACCGAACCGGTGTTTCTATAGATCATTACCAATATAGCAAGTCCGATAGTTATTTCCGCTGCGGCTACTGCCATGATGAAGAACACAAATACCTGTCCATCGGAGTTGTTATGATGCACGGAAAATGCCGTCATAAGTAAGTTGACAGAATTCAACATCAGTTCCACCGACATGAAAATGATGATGATGTTTTTTCTAATAAGAATACCTAAGATTCCGATGGTGAATAATATCGAAGATAAGAGTATATATCCGTTTAAGGAGTTTGTAAATAAATCGTTCATTTTTTAAAGTTTAATTTTTGAATTTTAAGGTTCAAGGTTTAATGTTTAAAGTTTAATGTTTGAACTTTGAAGTTTAATGTTTGAACCTTGAACTTTAAACCTTTAACTTTAAACCCTGAACTTTAAACTTTAAACCTTTCTTAATGGTCTTTCAAATCTTTTTTACCGAGCATTACGGCTCCTATCATTGCCGATAAGAACAATACCGAAGAGATTTCAAAAGGGATAAGGAAATTACTGAAAAGCACTTTTCCTAATTCTTCTACAGTTCCAATGTTAGAGCCCACTTTGGCTACTAATGCACCCGAATTTTGTTCTGCAGAACCTCTTATTGCGCCCACTAAGGTTACGAGTAATAATCCACCTGCAATACAGGCTGCTACTTTGATGTAAAATGGTTTCTGCGGTTCAGAGTCCTTATTTAAGTTCAGCAGCATGATTACAAATAAGAACAGTACCATTATAGCGCCAGCGTATACGATGATGTTTACGATGGCAAGAAATTGAGCGTTGAGCAATACAAAATGTCCTGCTACGGTAAAGAACGTTACGATTAAGAACAGCACGCTGTATACGGGACTTTTAGAGAAAATCACCGCTAAAGCACTGCCAATGGCAACTACAGAAAGGAATAAGAAAATAATTTTGTCCATTTTTAGTATTAAAGATTTACAGGTGTTTTGTATTCGTAGGGTTTGCCGTCAATAACGTAAGGTTTGTAGGTCTTAGGATGAGCACTGGTACCAAGCGGTTGAACCAATTTGTCTTTTCCATAGATAAAACTTTCTCTTTTATAATCTGCAGGAGTAATTTCTTCTGTAAGATAAATAGCATCTTTAGGACAAGCTTCTTCACATAGTCCGCAGAAAATACAACGCAGCATATTTATTTCATATACAGCAGCATATTTTTCTTCTTTGTATAGTTTTTCTTCTCCTTTTTTCCGTTCAGCCGCTACCATCGTAATAGCTTCCGCAGGACAGGAAACAGCACAAAGTCCACAAGCCGTGCAGTTTTCACGCCCTTGTTCGTCTCTTTTTAAAATGTGCTTCCCTCTAAACACTTTACTGAAAGCCTTTTTCTCTTCAGGATATTGAACCGTAACCTTTCTTTTGAAAAGGTGCCTTAGCGTGATAATCATTCCGCCGAAAATGGCCGGTAAATAAAGAGACTCCATTAAAGTGAGTTCCTTTTTTTCTAATACTTTTTTTCTATTTGTTAAGGACAAAGCCATAAGTTCTTTTATTTAGTAAAGAATAACATTACACCACCCGTTAAAATAATATTCAGTATGGCCAATGGAAGCAACACTTTCCATCCCAGATGCATCAATTGATCGTATCGGAAACGAGGGATAGTCCATCGCACCCACATAAAGAAGAAGATGAAGAAGGCTATTTTGGTCATAAATGCACCTGCGCCTGCTATACTCTGCCAGAATTCTGGTAAGTAGGATAAGCCAGGGAAGTTATAGCCACCAAAGAAGAGCGAAGATATAATGGCAGCAGAAACGAACATGTTTACATATTCGGCGAATAGAAACAAACCGAGTTTCATAGAACTGTATTCGATATGGAATCCACCACCCAATTCTGCCTCACATTCTGGCAAGTCGAAAGGAGTACGGTTACATTCTGCAAAGGCGCATATCAAGAATAAAAGAAAGCCAAGTGGTTGGTAGAAGATATTCCAGTTTAAGCCCTGAAGTGCGTCTATTCCATAAAGACCACCACTTTGTTGGGCTACAATATCTTTTATGCTCATGCTGCTCGACATCATGATGATGGCAATAATGGAAAGTCCCATTGCCAACTCGTAACTAATCATTTGTGAAGAGGCACGGATAGCACCCATCAGCGAATATTTGTTGTTGGAAGCCCAACCACCAATCATTATGCCGTATACACCTATAGAAACTACGGCAAATACATATAGAATTCCTATGTTGATATCGGCTACTTGCATGTCAAACATACGGTCGCCAAGGTTCAGTGGAGTACTCCATGGAATTACGGCACTTGTCATAAGGGCAGTCAGCATGAATAGGGAAGGCCCTACGATGAAAAGAAATT
>JAYSUZ010000078.1:0-4328 GCA_043718845.1 Cytophagales bacterium | reverse complement strand
TATAAATTTGTGTTCAGGATGAAAGCCTATAATTGGTTTTCGGTCCCTTATAGACGGTCTTATTCCTGCTTTGTGCTCAAGTACCTCAAAAGGCATTTTTATCATCTGAGCTAACTTTTCGGTGAGTTCGGTTTTTCCTTCGTCTGTTGGATTGCCTGATTCGTATTCCCATTTGTAGGTAGAGCCTACACGGAATGTATTGTTTTCTAGCGGTATAATAAATACTTGCTTGTTTAGAATGGCTTCATTGGTGAAGTCTTCAATCGTCACTTTTAGGATCTCTCCTTTTGAAGGAACGAACGGAAGCCATGAAAATTGTGGATTAATAGCGGCGCGCATTCCTTCACAAAAAATTATTTTCTTTGCATTAATTCCTTTGTATTCAATACCATATTCTGTTTCTATAAGCTTTGTAGGGTCGTATTTTTCTTCTATGAAAGCGTTTTTGATTCGTAGTTGCTCGCGAAAGGCATGGAGCATAACGGGAATGTCGAGGTGTCCGGAATGTTTTGTTTCAAAGCCGCCAAAAGTAGTATAAAGAAACTTGTTGTATTTGTCTTGAGGAAGCGCAGTGTTTATAAAAGCTTCTCCTTCATGGGCGCTCAGCCACGTATTTTGCTCTTCGATAGAGGCAAATGGTTTGTATATCGGTTTAGGAAATAAGATTTTACACTGGTATTCGTTTTCAAAAGCACTGTAAAAAGTTTCCATAAAAGGGAAAATTTCGGCAGCTTTCCATGTTTTCGCCATGCGTTTGCCTGTTACAGGATTGTACAACCCTGCGGCTACTTTTGAAGCCGTAGAAGAATCTTCGTCACTTATAACTATTATTTCACTTCTATTTTTAATCAATGTTTGGCCTAATACGGTGCCCGCCAACCCTTGTCCTACAATTAAATAATCAATTTGCATTTCTTAATCCCTTGGATTTTTTTACAAAGTAGGAAATATTCCACACCCTTGCAATGTTAGACGGTCTTAACTAATTGGTAACGGATTCTAAGATTAGCGAGCATTGTGCAGATCTTTTGCAAAATCCAATTGAAAGAACCATTTTTGTATTCTCATGATTCAAATAAAGACATTCACATTCAATGCGCTTCAAGAAAATACGTATTTATTGTACGACGATACAAAAGAATGCATTATAATAGATCCAGGCTGTTACGACACATCGGAGCAGGAGGAATTAGCGCTGTTCATAAAAGAAAATAAACTAGTGCCGGTGAAATTGCTCAATACACATTGTCATGTAGACCACGTGTTGGGCAATCAATTTGTAAAAGATTCGTTTGGCGTAAAGCTATATACAAGTAAAGAAGAGGAAGCAGCGCTTCGCTCTGTAAAAGTATATGCGCCCGTTTACGGGTTTGTAAATTATGTGGCATCAGAAGTGGACGAAAGTATAAAAGAAGGTGATATTGTTAATTTTGGAGGAAGTGAATTGGAAATTCTTTTCGTCCCAGGGCATTCGGTAGGGCATTTGGCTTTTGTAAATAAAGCACAAAAAATATGTATTGGCGGCGATGTGCTCTTCTATCAAAGTGTAGGCCGATGGGATTTGCCAGGAGGAAATGAACAAACACTTTTAAAAAGTATTCAAACGAAGTTGTTTAAACTTTCCGACGACATGGTCGTATACCCAGGTCATGGTCAAACAACTACAATTGGCAAAGAGAAACGAACAAATCCATTTTGTGCAGTGCGCATGTAGCGGTCGATAATTAAGCTGTTATACGGAGTCGAAAACAATAGAAAGTAAAAAAGAATATAAATAAAGCATTACTTTAGAATTTAAAAATGAATATAATAAAACACCTGCCAAATTTTTTGACCTGTTGCAATTTGCTTTGTGGGGTGTTTGGAATTCAGGCGGTTTTGGGCGGTAGTTCAGAAATGTTGAATTATGGTTTAAATTCGGCTGTTGTTTTTATAATTATGGCTTGCGTTTTTGATTTTTTAGATGGTTTTGTAGCCCGATTATTAAAAGTAACCTCACCAATTGGAAAAGAACTGGATTCGTTAGCAGATATGGTTTCATTTGGCGTTCTACCTGGTATGATGCTGTATCAGATGATCTTGTCGACAGGGGCCAGAAGCCTAGATAATTTTATTTCGCAAAATAGTTTACTATTGGCCTTGGTAGCATTTTTAATTCCCGTATTTTCTGCTCTTCGTTTAGCAAAATTCAACATTGATACACGTCAAGCCGATTCTTTTATAGGAGTGCCAACTCCAGCGAATACATTATTCATAGCAGGCTTAGCGTATATTTATACTCAGGAAAATAATTTTCTTTCTTTTTTGGTCTCTCCAATAAGTTTGTTGCTTTTGAGTGTTGTCCTTTCTTATTTACTAGTTGCTGAAATTCCCCTTCTAGCCTTGAAATTTAAAAAATTCGGCTGGCAGGATAATAAAATGCGTTATGTATTGATTGTTAGTACTGTTATACTATTTTCAATATTAAATTTCACCTCTATTCCCATTATTATAATTTTATACATAATTTTGTCCCTCATTGAGAATTATCTTAATAAAATGAAGGTAGCGTAGTGCAAACGTTAACATACGATTGCTATAACGCCTTTACACTAAATAACACCTATTAACTATTATAAATATGAAATTTAAAGCAGAAATCAATGTAATGCCCCTTAAAGAAATACTTGATCCACAGGGAAAAGCGGTAAAACTAGGGTTGAATAACTTGGGCATCAAAGAAGTGGCAGACGTACGTATAGGTAAGCATATTACGATGGAATTGGAAGCCGAAAATCAGGCTGAAGCAGAGAAAAATGTAGAAACAGCTTGTAAGAAATTGTTGGCTAATCTTATTATGGAAGGATTTACCTATTCGGTAACGGCTATATAATACTTTAGTGATTCAAACGTTACGTAGTAGCTTGCTATTTCTTCCCAAATAGGATTAAAGTAACTAGTATATTTCTAACTATGCAAAAAAGGATTTTCTTTATTTCCCTTTTTGTTTTATTGGTTGTCGTTGAATTAAAGGCGCAGGTGGTAAAACTGAATTGGACAGCACCTGTAGTGATGCTGGATTCCACTTTTAAGTCTGTAGAGGTGCTTTATTTTGCTGGGGCTAAAACTTCTCGCACTCTATTGCCTTTCTATGAAATTCAACTGTATAATAAAGCGGTAGAAAATTTTAGTTTATTCAATACCGTCTACGAGCCACTTTCGGCTAAGGAAAATGATTTATTAGACAATAAATCATTTTCCTTAGCTATTTCTGTTTCGGTAGTAGTGCAAAATAGGCAACCTTTAAGTACCGTTTCTTTTATTCCTATTCGACTGAATACTTCAACGGGAGGGTATGAGAAACTAGTCGCCTTTGAATATCGGTTTGATATAGCAAATTTTATCGTACCACTTTCAAGCGCTAAAAACTCAAGTAGGTCAAGCGCCGCAAGGGGGGCTAGGACGGCAGGTTATGCAGGAGCTTCCGTCTTGTCGTCAGGAGTTTGGTATAAAATTGCGGTACCGGTTACTGGGATTTATAAATTAGATTATACTTTTTTAAAGTCTATTGGAATAAATCCTGACAATATCAATCCCCGTACACTTAGAATAGTAGGAAATGGTTTTGGTCTGTTACCCCAACAAAACGACGATTTTCGGCCAGACGATTTAGTGGAAAATGCCATAGAGGTTGTGGGGCAAGCGGATGGTAAATTTGATGTAACGGATTATATTTTATTTTATGGAAAAGGGCCCGATAAATGGGTTTATAACAGTGCCGAAACTATTTTTAACCATAAGAAAAATATCTATGCCGATAAAAGTTTTTATTTTATAAATGTAGGTTCTGTAAATGGATTGAGGGTTCAGGATACCGCTTCTACGGGTGCCGCAGCTCAGTCTGTAGCGCATTTTGATGCGTATGAATTTCACGAAGTGGAATCGGAGAATTTGCTCGCTTCAGGTAGGGAGTGGTATGGAGAGGTATTCGATGCGTCAACAAGTGCTTCGTTTCAGTTTAATACTACAGGTATTGTCCCTTCCTCCAGTTTGAAAGTAACGTCATCGGTATTAAGTAGCTCTAAGGTATTGACGAGTTTTAATGTTTCTATAGGTAATAGTAGCGGATTTTCTGTGTTTCTAGGAACGCAGAATTTAGCTACTAGTAATCTGTTTCAATACGACAAAGTAGGCGTTGCCAATAGAGCAGTATTGCCCTTGCCAAGCAGCGCTTCTATAGGCGACCCGTCTACGGTATCGGTTACGCTTACGTATAACAAAGGTTCGTCAGCATCTTCAATAGGGCACTTGGATTATTTAGAACTTAATTTCAAAAAAACACTTTCGTT